>JAUWDP010000131.1 GCA_030608725.1 Candidatus Bathyarchaeota archaeon | reverse complement strand
ATCCCTTGGAGTCTGGTGTGAATTCTATGGCGTAGCTCCCATCCGGGGATGTGAACTCGATGGCGGATGTGATCTTGTCGTCCTTCTTGTAATACAGCTTGACGGGGACCCCCTCCTGTTCGACGCTGAACTTGCCTGTGATGGTCACCGACTTCTGGAGCTCGACTCTTGCGGTGCTCAGTTCGCATGTTATCTGGGGGGAGACCGGGTTCACGGTGAAGTTCAGCGTCTCGGATCTGGCGGGGAGGTAGACTTCATCTCCCTGATACTCCACGTGCACATCCCATATCCCCATGGCGGAGGGCGTGAAGCTGTGGTTGAAGCTGCCTCGCCCACCTGATATCAGGGTGTAGTTGTGATAATCCCCCTCATGGTTGTAGCATATTATGACGTTTATCTCGGCTGGGTGGGTTGTCCCCTTCAAGAGGATTGGATCGCCTCCCAAGATCTCATTCTCGTCGAGGGAGACGTAGAGATACGTTCTCCCCGTCGTGTTGTACATCCCACTGATAGTACCCGTGTTTCCCCAGTCATCCTCCGCTTCAAAGACGTAGTCGACGACGGTCCCTGGCGCCACGATGGGAACCATTACGCTGTATAAGCCATCAATCTCTATTTCGACGGAAACCGGTTTCCAGGTCTCAGCGTCATCTGTGGAGTATCTGAACGATACCTTTTCGATCGGTGAAACGTCTGTGATGTTGACCGCCAACCTCGTGGGCTCCTCAGACTCCGAGAACTCGGGGGGATCGATGAGATCTAGGCTCGGTGCGTCGAAGTCTGTCTGCGGGACGAACGTGTAGCTTCCATGCACCTCGCCCACGTTGCCCCGCTCATCCTCCGCCTGGAATACGTATTCAACCAGAGTGTCCCGTTCGACGATGGGCACCGTCACGCTGTAGTTTCCGCCCTGTTCTACGGTGGGGGGTAGAGCGCTCCAGCTCACACCGCCGTCGGTGGAGTAGGAGAATGAGGTCTCCACGATGCTCAGCTCGTCCTGTATGTTGACGACGAGTCTGGTGGGCTCCTGCTCTTCCACGGTCTCGGGGGCTTCGACGAGTTGGAGGATGGGGGAGTCGAAGTCGGTCTGGACCATGAAGTCGATGGTGCCGTAGCCGTACTCGGCTATGAGGGCGAGGTGGTAGAGGAGTGTGCCGCTGACCGGGACCTCGAAGTCGATGACCATGTCCTCGCCCATCCTCTCACAGCTGGCCATGGCGTCCTCGTCCCGGTAGCCCTGCTGATCCAGATTGTACCCGCCGTAGACGGTGCTTACCTCTCCGCGCAGCCCCGGCTCCCAGGCGATGGGAATGCCCTCGACCAGCTCCCCCTTGTCGGCATCCGGGTTGCCCATTATGTACAGCCTCGCCTCGTACATGTCCAGGAACTGGGGTACGTCGACGTAGACGCGGATGTGGTCGGATGAGGAGACGAACTCGTATGACCATGTCGTGTCTGGGACGGGTTCCTCGTTCACCTTGCCCTTCAGGTACCTCCGGTACCAGGTGTTGCCCTCGATGTGTTCGATCACCATGAGGGTGCCGGACTCGGTGGCCTGGCTCTCTATGGCGTCGTTCCTGACGGTAAACCAGTAGTGGCCGTCCTCTTCGGGGATGTAGTAGCGCCCCAGACCGTCGTTGCTGACCTGCTCGGGGAGCCCAGCGGACTCGGTGTGGGTCGATGTGAGGACCGGGTTGACCCCGACGATCTTGTAGACGTGTATGTCGTAGTCGGTGAGGTGTGTCGTCGGGTTCGCCCACTCACCCGTCAGGTAGATGTGATACCTGCGGCCTCCCTGGAGGTTGTAGCTGTAGGTGCTGGCGTTGCCGATGGCGATTTCGCCGCTGGAGATGGGCACGGCAGGCACAGGCTTGTTCACAAGTGTGAAGTTGCCGAAGATTTCATCTGGATCGATGCCCCTCGCCCAGGGGATTTGAGAGATAGCTGAGGAGATGAGTAGGAGAGCCGTGATTCCTATCAACAGAGTGATAAGGATTGATCTGATCCTTCTGCGGTCTACCGTGAAGTCGGCTCTGTATCCCCATACGGTTCTTTCCATTTCCTGGGCGGGCTCTAGTCAGTCGAGTATTGATAAAGCGATTATGAACTCCTAATCCCTATCTCCAATCTCTGATCTCAACCATTACCCCGGTAGCTGCCGGTCAGATGAGGACGAAGAAACAGCCGTTCTCCCGTCTACCAGGGGTTGCTCTTCAGCTTCAGGAGCCAGGCGAGGACATTGGTCAGGTAGTGGATGGGGAGGGTAGCGACGAGGATGGCGATTATCCGGTCCCATGTAGGCAGGGGCTGGAACAGGGAGAGGAGGATGACGGCGAAGACGATGAAGTCCATCTGGTCGGCCAGGGGGAACAGGGCGCCGGGCTTGATCTTGAGGCGGCGCTTGATGAAGCTGACGATGAGGTCCCCGCTGATGGCGCCGACGGCCAGGAGTACTCCCCTCAGGGGTGCTTGCTGGAGGAGGCCGGTCAGGATTCCAGCTGCTCTTCCGGATAAGGTTCCCCTGACGGTCTTGTGGTCTCCTAGGATGGGTTCGCCGTCCCGCCAGGTGCGTCCTCCGTCGAGGGGTCCTCCGCCTCCGAGGAGGACGGGTGTGGCGTTGGCCAGGTAGGCGGGGAGGAATATGTAGATGGTCTCCGCCATCCAGAGGAGGTTGTAGATGGTCACCATGGTCTCTCCACCTGCTCCAGTCCTGATTCTGCGAGCTTGAATCTGACGGATCTGGGCTCGTCGGTGGGCTTCTCCAGTGTTGCCTGGCGGACGGCCTGGATTGACGTCGATTCGAGCTTGAGTATCGTCTCTGACCAGTATCTGAGGAGCCTGTGGGCGACGGGCTCGACCTGGGGGGTCTCGCCCAGGATGCTGCGGACCTGTCCCGTCACGAGGACGGCGGCCTGTTTGGCCTTGGCGGTCTCGGAGAGGAAGCCGAGGTCCCTGTTGAGCTCCTTGTTTGTCTTGAATGTTCTCCGGGGGTCGCCGGCCTCGAGTCGGTACAGCCCTGTGACGGAGTCCACTATGAGGGGGGTGTTTTGGGCTGGCAGGAGGTCGCTGATGTCCTCGATGACTTCCGTCTGCTGCCTGAAGTCCGCTGGTCTCCAGATGAGAAGGCGCTCCAATAGGCTCTCGTCCCCGTCGGCGATCTGGATCATCCGCTGCGTGGAGAGTTTCCCGTCTGAGTCGACGTAGAATACCTTGGCCCATGGGTCGGCTTGGAGGTGTCTGGTGACGCAGCTGAGGGCGAGGGTGGTCTTCCCCGTGGAGGCTTCCCCGTAGACGAGGGAGACCTCCCCGAAGCGGAATCCTCCGCCTAGGAGCTCGTCGATGGGGGGGCAACCTGTGGGAAGACGATCCAAGTTAGGTCCCTTTGTATTCCCTTCTGAGTTTTATAAATTGCGTTATAGGCGCTCTATACGGGTCCTGATGTCGTTGGCTTGCTCCGCGATCAGCCCGTGTGTATGTTCCTTTGTCACTGCCGTGGTGGCCCCCACTGCTGTGACGCAGGCTGCTCCCGCTGCTGCACCTTCGAGGAGCATCTCGGTGAGCTCTCTCTGGGAGGTGGGGAGGAGTTTCTCAGGGAGTGTACCTGATTCCAGGATAGCTGAGATCACGCCTGCGCAGAATGCGTCTCCGGCCCCCGTCGTGTCGAGGGTGCCCACGTTGAAAGCGGGGACCTTGAGCTTGGCCTTCCCGGTGGATGCGATAAGTCCACGAGAGCCCATGGTGACCATAGCCAGTTTGACCCCTCCTTGAGCTAGAGCATCCGCTGCCTTGGAGGGGTCACTCTCTCCTGTTAGTTTCTCGCTCTCCCTGAGGTTGCAGTGGAGGAGGTCGATCAGGTGGAGGCTGCCCCTCAGGTTCCGCCACGCCCCCTCGGTGGGATCCACGACGTCGACGAACGTCAGTGCGCCCGTCTCACGGGCTTGCTCTAGGACCTGGTCTAGGACGGGGTCGATGTATTTGAGGCCCCCTACGGTGCCCTGGTAGAATATCTCTGGATGGGTCTCCTTTATGGTGGACTCGACGTGCTCGGGGGAGAGCATGGTGTTTGCTGCTAGCTCCGCGAAGAAGCGCCTGTCCTCGCCTTTGACGACGAGGACGACGTTCTTGGAGGTTGGGACGTCTTTCAAACGCTGGGCGTGGACCTGTATTTCGTGTTTGGTGAGCTGATCTTCCATGAAGTCCCCGAACAGGTCCCTGCCTAGGCCTCCCGCAGCGGCTATCCCGGTCTGCCCCCAGCTGGGATAGGTTTATGGCGACGTTGGCGGCGTGGCCTCCAGGGTGGAGTTGGATGCCGTGGGGGGCGTAGGTGAGGTCTCCGGGGTCTCCTAGGCGGGGTAGCTCCGCGGTGATGATGTCGCACATGAAGCTACCGGAGCAGAGGACGCGTGCCATGTGATCTCCTTCGTCTCTACGGGTTTTTGAGTTCTTCCGATGGGACGCTAGTCGTCGTCCATCAGGTCGGTAGCGAACTCAGCGTACACGGGGTAGTGGTC
>JAUWDP010000357.1 GCA_030608725.1 Candidatus Bathyarchaeota archaeon | reverse complement strand
GCTACTTCATGAGGAAGGGTGAGGTGGACCTAGTGATCGTGGGAGCCGACCGGGTGGCGGCGAACGGGGACGTGGCCAACAAGATCGGCACATATGAGAAGGCAGTGGTCGCGAAGGAGAACGGAATACCGTTCTACGTGGCCGCTCCGAGGATGACATTCGATCTAAAATGTGAGAGAGGTGACGACGTCGAGATCGAGGAGCGTGACCCTGATGAGGTACGGAGGATGTGGGGCGTGGATGAAAAGGGGAACGCCATGCGGATTCTCATCTCAGAGGAGAAGGCGAACGTGAGGAACCCAGCTTTTGACGTGACCCCTTCCAAGTACGTCACGGCCTTCATAACCGAGGAGGGAATACTGGAGCCCCCGTTCAAAGAGAGCATCAGAAAAGCCTTTGCGTAGGTGAAAATGGAAGAGCTTTAAATCCCCAGACGTTCAGAAAGTGAGATCAGATGCCCGTCACAGTCCTCTTCAACCCCATCAACAGGCAGGTTGAGGTCCAACGAGGGGAGAACCTGCTAGATGTAATGCGGGATGCGGGCATCAGGGTCGAGAGCCTCTGCGGCGGGAAGGGGAATTGCGGGAAGTGCAAGGTCATCCTCGAGAGCGGAGACATCCAGAAGGTCTCAAGGACACCCGACAAGTTCCTCTCCCAGGCAGAGCTGGATCAGGGCTACTATCTCGCCTGCATGGTCAGAGTTCAAGGAGACTGCACGTTCACCATCCCAACGGAGAGCAGGATCGACAGCCCGAAGATACTCCTCACCGCCGAAGTCGACCTAGCTGAACTCGACCCGAGCACTACTAGGTACCTGCTTGAGACCTTGCCCTTCGTGGACAGCCCCCTTCTAGTATCCCACCGGAGGGTTACCCTCAAAGGCTACAGAGGGCTACAGCCCAGAGTAGACGACGATGTCTACAGCAAGGTTCAGATGTTGGGAGAGAGGGAGCCTCTCACCGCCACGGTCACACGGACGAACAAGTTCCCAGAGATAATCGATGTCGGCCCGGGAGACTTAACTCTCTCAAACTACGGTTTGGCGATAGACATCGGCACGACAACCATCGTCGGCTTCCTCGTCAACCTCACCACAGGAGAGATCCTGGGCCGAGCATCCGAGATGAACCGGCAGATCACCTACGGCGAGGAGCTCGTGACACGGATATCCTTCGCCCGTAAACCCGAGGGGCTGAAGATTCTCCAGAAGAGCGTCATGGAGGCCATCAACGACGTGATCCAGAAACTAACCTCGGAAGCGGATGTGAACCCTGAAGACATCTCCGATATCTGCGCGGGGGGCAACACCGTCATGAACCACATGTTCACGGGGCTGGATCCTGCATATCTTGAGCTGGCCAACGTCGAGGTCTCACGCGACCCAATAATCCGGAAGGCCAAGGACCTAGGACTACACACAAATCCAGAGGCATACGCATATTGCGTCCCCAATGTAAGCCGATTCCTAGGTGGAGACGCCGTAGGAGACGTCCTTGTATCGAACATGCACAGAACCGACGAGATCAGCCTCATGGTGGACCTCGGGACAAACGGTGAGGTCGTCTTTGGCAACAGCGACTGGCTCTTCTCAAGCTCATGCGCTTCAGGCCCCGCCTTCGAAGGTGAAGGCGTCCGACACGGCATGAGAGGTGCCCAAGGTGGAATAGATCACGTCAAGATCGACCCAGACACCTGCAAGACCGAGTACTCGGTGATAGAGGACACGCGACCCAAGGGGATCTGCGGCTCAGGGTTGATAGATCTAGCCGCCGAGATGTTCAAGGTGGGCATCATCGACTTCGTGGGGAAGCTTGTGCCCAGGCGTTCACAGATGATAAGGAAGGGGAAGTGGGGGCTTGA
>JAUWDP010000313.1 GCA_030608725.1 Candidatus Bathyarchaeota archaeon | reverse complement strand
GGCGACGTCCTCTCCCTTCAGGGCTTCCCTGGCCGCGTCGAGGTCGTTGAAGGGGATTACAATGGTGTCTTCCACGGTCTTCGGGTTGAGGCCCGCCGACTCGGGGACGTTGAAGGGGTCGTGGACCCCCTTGTGGAGGCTGTCGTAGCCACCGTGCCATCCCCCCTCCATCTTGACCAGCTTCATCCTGCCTGTGTAAGCCCGGGCAAGGCGGCTGGAGTACATGTTGGCCTCTGTGCCGCTGCTGGTGTATCGGACCATCTCTGCGCTGGGCACCATATCGACGAGGCGCTCCGCGAGCTCAATCTCCAGCTCGTGGGACCAGCCTATGTGGGTCCCCCTCCTGATCTGCTCCTCCACGGCGTCCATCACCCGGGGGTGGGAGTGGCCCAGGATCAAAGCGCCATGGCCAGTCCAGTAGTCCGTGTAGACGTTGCCGTCCACATCGGTCAACTTGCACCCCTTGGCCTCGACCACGTAGAATGGGTAGGGCGTGATATCCCTGATGCCGTAGGAGACCCCCGCCGGGAGGACCAGCCCAGCCCTCTCGAAAAGCACCTTCGATCTAGGGGTCTTATCCTCGTAACTCTTCATTGATGATCCCTCTATGAGCTAACCGTATCGTTCACGGGAGGGGGTAATAGGTTTAACGCTGTAAAAGAATATTAAAGAAAATAGGAGGGCAGGACCGTCGATTCCCCGGCCTCCGCTTTCAGGGCCTCTAAACCGGCTTTCTGCTGGTTCAGGACCTGCCAGAACTCCTCGGGCATGCCGGGTTCTGGCCCGAATATCTCCTCCATCCGTGCTATCTTCCCCAGGTACTTGTCCACCCTGACTGAGAACTGCTGGTTGTAATCGTCCTCGGTGTACTCCCTGTCGAACACCTGCCGGAACAACGCCCTCAAGTCCTCGTACTTGGGAAGGAAGCCAATGGGGGTCTCGATGGCATCGTAATCGCCGTGGACCCTTCCCTCGGCCCAGAGAAGCCAGATCTTCTTGTCCAAGATCTCGTTGGTGTACCGTCCCTCGTGCTTGAGGAAGTAGTTGGTGGCGAAGACCTTGGGGGAGTTCTTCAGCCTCCTGCCGAATTTGATGTGGTTGGCCAGGTATGTGCCGAGGGGGACGACCATGAAGTCCATGTTGGCCATGGGGCTGGACTTCCTCACCCCCTCCTGGCCCAGGGTGGCCGATGTGGTCTCGGACTCGATGGCGGCCCCGATGTAGACGCCGTGCTCCCAGCTCAGTGCCTCGCAGACGGGGACGTTTGTGTCCGAGTCCCTTCCCCCATAGAAGATCCCCTGGACGACGACGCCGTCTGGGTCGTGCACCTTTGGGTCGGCGTTCTCCAGCTCGCTGATGCGCATGGTGTACCGGGCGTTACTGTGGGCGTAGGGGATTTCCCTTCCGTTTTCGTCCTTCTTGCCCTTCCACCAGTCGCCTGAGAAGTTGCCCCCCTTCTCCGGGATGTCGTCCCGGCCCATTCCCTGCCAGTAGGGGGTATCATCGGCTATGAGGACGTTTGAGAAGATGAGCTCCCTGGGTGTGGTGAGGGCCTCGTATATGAGGGGGTCATCCACGGGGTTGACGTCCTTGATTATGCCGAATATGCCGGACTCGATGTTCACGGCCCGGGCGTTTCCCTCATCGTCCATCTTGATGTAGGCGATGTCGTCGCCCACTATCGTCTGACCAGGGATCATGGCGGTGCTGGTCTTGCCGCAGGCACTCGGGTAGGCCCCGGTGAAGTAGGTGACCCGGCCCTTTCCCTCCTGGTGGACCCCCATGATGAGCATGTGCTCTGCCAGCCAGTCCTCGTGATTCGCCTTGTATATGGCGAGGCGGAGGGCCAACTTCTTCAGGCCCAGGCTGTTCCCGGCGTACTGGTTGTTGACGGAGTAGACCTTTCCGTCCAAGAAGTCGATGTATATCCGACGGTCGTCCACATTCTTCGTCGTGTTCCGCTCGTCTAGCTCCCCGGCGGAGTGGATGAATGTGAAAAAGTCTGGAGAGCCGTTGAGCCTCTTGAACTGTTCATATCCGCTCCTGTAGAGGAGATCCTCGCTGTGGGCGACATATGCGGAGTCGGTGATCTGGAGGGCACAGAGGGAGAACCGAGAGCCCGTCGGTCCCAGGCTGAAGAACCGGACGAGGCACTCCTTCCCCTTCATGCAACCGTCCATGAGGCGCAGGACCTCCTTTAGGCCGGCCTCCCGCTCCACGGAGACGATGCCCCTGCTCAGCCTCTGGCCCTCCGGGAGGA
>JAUWDP010000250.1 GCA_030608725.1 Candidatus Bathyarchaeota archaeon | reverse complement strand
GCCTGCGCGGCCTCGATGACCGTCATCACGTTCTGGCCGTCCTCCACGGCCCTGTCCCATGACTTCCCCGGCCTCAGGCCGACGACCACGTCGACCCCCGACTCCTTCATGTTCAGCGCCTGAGCCCTGCCCTGGCTGCCGTATCCGATGACGGCGACCTTCTTCCCGTCCAGGATCGATCCGTCTATGTCTTCGTCGTGGTATACTTTCATGTTCTCGATTCCTCCTACAGCTTGAGCCTTCCCTTCTCCAGGGCTGTGACTCCGGTCCGGGAGATCTCCATGATGCCTATCGGCTTCATCAGATCTATAAACTCGTCGATTGTCTCCGGCCTCCCGGTGACCTCCGCTATGAGGCTCTCGGCCTCGATGTTGAGTATGAGGCCGTGGTAGGTGTTCACGTGCCTGAGGGCCTCCTCCCGAGCCATGGGGTCGCTTGACTCCAACTTGATGAGAAGCATCTCCCGCATCATGGTGCGCCCCGGGTCGAGGCGCTTCACGTTGACGACGTCCACCATCTTCGATAGCTGCTCCACTATCTGGTTGAGGATCTTGGCGTCGGCATCGACGACGACCGTCATCCGAGCCAGATCAGGCTCAACGAGAGCCCCCACCGAGATACTGTCGATGTTGAAGCCCCTGCGGCGGAACATGTTTGCGACGTTGAAGAGTACCCCGGGCTTGTTCTCCACCAAGAAGGCTATAGTTGTTATAGTCATCTTACTACCTCCACGATCAACTCCCTCTTTTCCCTGCTACCCGGGGGCTGGGCTTTCTCTGCGGGGCCTGCCTCTAGGATTATATCCGTCAGACCCATGCCCGCGGGCACCATGGGAAAGACGTTCTCCTCGGGATCGATGGACACGTCGATGACCGTCGTCACGTTGTCCTTCACAGCCTGCCTCACGGCCTCCTCGAAGTCAGGTATCGTCGTCGGCCTAACCCCCACAGCGCCGTAGGCCTCAGCGAGCTTGACGAAGTCGGGGGTGGTGCCCAGCTCCACGGCCATGTACCTGTGGCCGTAGAAGAGCCTCTGCCACTGGGCGACCATGCCCAGGATCCTGTTGTTAAGCACCACCACGATGACGGGCAGGTCGTCCTCGACGCAGGTGGCGAGGTTGTTCTCGGTCATGCCGAAGCTGCCGTCGCCTGCGATGTCCACGACGGGGACGTCTGGTCGGGCAGCCTTCACGCCGATAGCAGCGGGGAAGCCCCACCCCATGGTGCCCAGTCCGCCCGAGCTGAAGAAGGTCCTGGGGCCGTAGACGTCGAAGTAGAGGGCTGCCCACATCTGGTTCTGGCCCACCTCAGTAGTGACCAGCGCGTCCCTGGGGAGGGCCCCCCTCAGGGCCTTCACCACCTTCGTGGCCTTCAAGTGGGGATTCGAAGGATACTCGGGGACCTCGTACTGCTTCCTAAACTGCTCCATCCGCTTCAGCCACTCCTCGTTCTTGGATGAGGTCAGCAGCGCCCGACTTAACCTCTCCGTGATGCCCTGGAGGGCCAGCTTGGCGTCGCCGATCACCCTCGTGACGGTCTCGACGTTCTTGTCGATCTCGCTGCGGTCAATGTCGATGTGGACCACCTTAGCATCCCTGTTGAACTCGTCGATCTTGGCGGTGGTCCTGTCGGACATCCTCGCCCCCACGACCAGTATGACGTCGGCCTCCGACATCAGCATGTTCGAGGCCCCCGTCCCGTGCATCCCACAGAGCCCCGAGCAGAGGGGATGGTCGTTAGGAATCGAGCCCTTCCCCATGAGCGTGGTCGCCACGGGCGCCATCATCAGGCTCGCGAGCTGCATGAGGTTCTCCGACGCGTCCGCGGCGATGACCCCGCCGCCCGCTAGGATGACCGGCCTCCTCGCCTTCGCCAGCAGCGTGGCGGCCCAGTCCATCTCCCTCGGGCTAGGGTGGGGGTTCAGGCTGTACCCCCTGAAAGCGACCTTGTCGGGGAACACCATCTCCCCAGAGTCGACAAGGCAGTCCTTGGGCAGATCCACGAGGACCGCGCCCTGGCGCCCAGTCGAGGCGATGTAGAAGGCGGACTTCACCGCGTGGGGGATCTCCGACGGGCTCCGGACCTGGATGTTGTACTTGGCGGCGGACGCCGTTATGCCGATGATGTCTACCTCCTGGAATGCGTCGCTGCCGATCATGCTCTGGGGCACCTGCCCGGTGAAGGCGACCATCGGCGCCGAGTCTATGTTCGCGGTGGCTATGCCGGTTACCAGATTTGTTGCTCCGGGTCCCGACGTGGCCATGCAGACACCAACCCTGCCGCTGGCACGGGCGTAGCCGTCGGCCATGTGGGACGCTCCCTGCTCATGGCGTGCAAGCACGAACCGCACAGCCGAGTAGTATAGCTCATCGCATATGGGGAGGACCGCCCCCCCGTTCACGCCGAACATAACATCCACGTTCTCTCGCTCAAGGGACTTCACGAAGGCCTTGGCGCCTGACATCTCTACCATTTCATTTTTTCCTCCTTGAAAATCGTCGAAACCTCGACTGAACTGGCCTTATTACAGGTCTCATCTGAAAAACGTACGCTCAGCCTCTCAGGCTTCTCTGCGTTGTCTCGTGCGTGGGGCCTACCCACTAATAAAACGATACCCCATTCATGCCTCCCCCTTCGCTGGGGGCTTGACAAAGCGATACCCCATTTTCGAGTCTCCGATAGGCTAGTGAAAATTGAAGATGGGGGAACCGAATAAAAGTCTTGCTATATGCCCTCCGCCTACTCGCCCAGGCGGTAAACGATATCCCCCTTCCTCACGCGGTCCGCCACCTTCATCCCGATGTCGTCGCCAGGGTTCGCCTCCTCGATGTTCTCGCCCTCGACCTGCATGGACTCCACCTTCTGCTCGAAGTTGGTCGTCATCCCCTTGACGGAGATGGAGTCCCCAACCTTGATCTTCCCTGTCAGCTCTATCACGGCGACGCCTATCTTC
>JAUWDP010000200.1 GCA_030608725.1 Candidatus Bathyarchaeota archaeon | reverse complement strand
CCGACGCCGTAGTCGAGGGGGTCCCGGGAGACTGGCAGGCCCGCCCTCCGGGCGACCAGTGAGTATGCTCCATCGGAGGCGACGATGGTCTTCGCCTCGATGTCTCTGACTCCATCGATGTCCTTGACCCTCACACCACGTCCGTGCTTCAGGAGGTCTATCGCCTTTGTGAGGGTCGCAATCTCTGCTCCCGCCCTCGCCGCCTCGTTGGTGAGATGCTTGTCGTAGAGCTTCCTCTCCACGGTCAACCCCCTGAACGGGACTGATATCTCATGGTTGTTGGGGAACACGAACTTGACATACTTCGACCTGTTGACGATGCAGCTGCTGGGGGGATCGAAGAGTTTCTCCGCGTTGGGGACACTCGGGGCTAGGCGCTTCATCTCCTCAAGGCTGGGGAGGTACTCGCCGCACTTGTCCGGTACGCCCACCTCCAGCTCCCTCTCGAGAAGGAGGACGCTGAGCCCCCTCTCCGCGGCGGTCTTAGCCGTCATGGAGCCCGCAGGGCCGGCGCCGACTACTACGACATCGTACAGAGACACTCCTCCTGATGGTTCAATGGTAATGCGGACTCTTCCTTTTAAGGATGAGGCATGGCCTAGATGATGACTTTCAATCTGTCAGCGGGGCTGAATTCCCTGTAGTACTGGTTGATGAGCTGCTCAAGGAAGTCCCTCGCCTCGCTGTCACCGAATTTCAGCAGGTAACCCCTCGCCTCCTCAGCGAAGCCCTTCATCTTCTCAATGGACCTCTCCAGCGCCCCGGTCTCCTCGTAGACCCCCTGGACGTACTCAAGGTCTATGCTCTCCCGCTCGCCGGAGTAGACTGACAGCAGGTTCAGCCTGTCCTCCTCTGACAGCCCGTCGGAGTCGAGGGCGTAGATCATGGGCAGGGAGATGTCGCCGTTAAGGAGATCGTTCCTCGAAAGCTCGTCGTCCCTGTTCTCGGCGTAGACCCCGCAGATGTCATCGCGTATCTGATATGCGTTCCCGAAGTGCTTCCCGAAGCCGGCCAGGTCCCTGGCGACCGTCTCATCATCCTTGACCATGAGACCTCCGAGGGCTGCAGCAGTCTCGAAGAGGCTTCCGCTCTTGAGGTAGTTGATGTAGAGGTACTCCTCCTCGGAGACGAGCTGC
The DNA here is from genome assembly GCA_030608725.1 of Candidatus Bathyarchaeota archaeon. The sequence goes on along the minus strand of JAUWDP010000200.1, from coordinate 2,369 downwards.
CTCCTGTAGAGGGTCTGCAGGGCCACCCCTTGGACCATCTTGAGGGCGGCCTCCGAGAGCCAGTTGACTACGCTCGTCCTCCCGGTCTTGGCGGCGTACTTGAGCCCAAGGCTCAGAAGGGCGTCACCCGTAAGGACCGCCCGTTTCCCCCCGAACTTGACGGGGACCGAGGGCGTCCCCCTCCTGAACAGGTCCTCGTCTATGATATCATCGTGGACGAGGGTACCATTATGAATCAGCTCCAAGGCCAGGAAGGCGTCCTTCGCATCCCTGTAGTCACCGCCAACGACCTCAGCGCAGTATACACACATGATAGGCCTGAGGCGCTTCCCCCCGCTCGCGATGGCGAACTTTGTAGGAACCTGGAGAATAGGATTGACGTGGGAGAGATCGAGCTCCTTGAGAGCACTGTTGATATACCCCAGCTTCTCCCCCAGTCTCTCCGCGAGGTTGATCAGATGGCCGCACCTTTCCTAGTGAACTCGTATCTATCCACCTATAATCCTATTTTAACTTAAGGGTTCTTTCCATGGCTATTGGGAAGAATTATTAGTGTGTTAATGCGAGAAAGTCAAGATATTCAGATGAGCCTGAAGACATGGTTCAACGAGACGAGACCCCCCTTCCTACTCCTCACACCCATCACATACTCGGTGGGAATAGCCTCCGCATACATCGTGGGAAGCTTTGACATCTTCCGAGCCCTGCTAGGTCTTGTAGGAGCCCTTCTCGCCCACATCAGTATAAACGTCATCAACGACTACTTCGACTACAAGAGCGGCCTCGACTTCACCACGAAGCCGACGCCCTTCAGCGGAGGCAGCGGATTTCTCATCTCTGGAACCCTTCAAGCGAAGGACGTCTACAAATTCGCCGTGGGCAGCCTCATCATCGGGAGCGCCATCGGCCTCTACTTCGCCTACACGATGGGCTGGATGCTCCTTCCCCTCGTCGCGGCCGCAGCCATCTCCATCTACTTCTATACCCCCGCCTTCTCCCACTGGTACATCGGGGAGATAATAACGGGCACCAACTTCGGGCCGCTAATGGTCCTCGGGGGATACTTCATTATGACAGGGCAGTACAGCTACAATGCCCTAGCAGCAGGGGTCATTCCCGGTATACTCGTGGGAACACTCCTCTTCCTCAACGAGTTCCCCGACATGGAGGCGGATGAAGGAGTAGGGCGTAAAAACGTCGTGATCAGCCTAGGTCTCGAGAAGGCCTCAAGGATCTACGTGGCCCTCATCGCCGCCACCTACGCCTGGGTTCTGATCTGTATAGCGACAAGTCTGCTCCCCCTCACGACCCTCGTCACATTCATAACGCTGCCCACAGCGCTGAAGGCAACAAGGGGCGTGCTCCAGGACCACGGTGACATCGGGAAGCTCATCCCGGCCATAGGGGCAAACGTCACACTTACGCTGAACATGACCGCCTGGACAACAGTGGGCCTTCTGATTTCTCTCCTAGTCTAGTCACGCGCGCGGGCGAGTTCAATAATTGTGTGTAAAATGGTTCTAATCCTTATTTTCAAATATGAGGGCAATCATGGGACGCGCGCATTACCGCTTAAAACTTGAGCGCGCGCAAATATACATCATCCAATAATTTTTTTTATCCAAACCGATTACATTATTTGAATTATGTGAAAATCCAGTTACTTTGAAAAATCTTGGATTTCATCACTCAGTCAGGTATAGTAATGTCAGACAGGCTATGCATGTAAATAGATCAGGTAGCATTGCGAATGGACCGAGCCCAGATCCCATGAACCCGGCATAACGAACCAACAATGGATTTGATGTAAGCGCATAAAGAAGCAAAGCCGCAGAAAATATTACTAGTCCCAATGAAAACTCTAACCCTGTTTCGTTGTAGACGTTTAGATAAATAACTAAGAGGCTGATCAATAGAAACGCGTTAACGCTTGAAAGCACCGTCTTTATCGAGTAATATACCTCAAGATCACCGGGTTGCCTATTTTTTCCCATTCCTAGGCTCATGGGGTCATGTCCCACGTATTGAGCTGTATAGACCGCAAATACCCCTATTATTAATGCGCCGAGAATAATTTTACCTATGAACCTGTTTTGTTTCATCTAATTACTTCTCCTCATCATTGCTTATCATCTTTTTACCAATTTTCTCCCAAATCTCCTCAAAAAAATCATAGTTTTCCACCATCCTGTCCGACATGAAATAGAGTTTACCGTATCGATCACCCGCAGAAGTGAGGAGACCATTTTTTTCCATGACCTCCACGTGATGACGAATAGTGCTATAATCAACGCCTAATAATTGACTCAGCTTATGAGCGTTCTGAGGGGTATCGTTCAAAGCCTTAATTATGCGAGCCCTATTCAAAC
>JAUWDP010000012.1 GCA_030608725.1 Candidatus Bathyarchaeota archaeon | reverse complement strand
GATGAAGAGGCCGACCACCAGTCCACGGTCGACCACGACCGGCTGCTTCTCCAGATTCGAGTCCCTGTGCCCGCAGCGCCGGCACCTGTAGCCCTTCCCACGCCCCATGGACTCCATCGCCCCTGCGCACTCGGGGCATGCGGGGTTGACCATCCGGACGTCCTCTGCTACCTTGAGGACCTCCATCTTCTCCAGGTTCAGCGTCCTCCTGGAGCCCTCCTCCCTCACCCCCCCGTAGGCTCTCACGTCATCCCCGGGGATCAGCTTCCTAACGACCTCCCTGAACGAGCCGGTGGGCTCGTACGCCGCGCAGTCAGTCCGCCCCGTCTCGTCGGAGAGCCCGAAGATGACGTGCCCCCCCTTTATGGTCCTGGGGGCCTCGGTGACCTCTCCGCTGACGATGGCAGGGCTGTAGGCCTCAATCTCGTCGACGTTGAACCGATGCCTCAGGTGGGCGTCGGTCCCCTGGTTCGACCTGAAGATGGCCCAGCGCTCCACGGGCTCGAGGAGCCTTACCATCTCGTAAGCCCTGTAGACCGCCTCGGGGCTCTCACCCCTGACGCCGTAGAGGACCGGGTCCGGCCCGTGGGGGGCGATGAGGACCCGCCCCGACTCGGGGTCCACGTTGTTGAACGTCGCGTCGCCTGAGGCCTCGTCCATGGCCCTCACGGAGCCCTCATCCAACATCCGGGGGCTCCCACAGTTCTCAGCCCTACGATAGGTAAGCACCTCGAATGTGTGGTCCCCCCTCTGGAGGCCGCCGACAGCCGCCAGTGCGCCGATGAGCCCCCTCATATTCTTGTAGCCGAAGGCCTGGCCCCCCGCCTCTTCTATGAGGCTCAGCGCCTCCTCCAGGGTCACGACCCCTTGGACTACCCTATCGGAGAAGTCCTTGAATAAGTCGGGGACCTCTCCCGCGTGGAAGACCACCCCGGGATTGGTGTTCTCGCACTGGAACTCGGCCTGACTCTCCACGGCGTCTACGACCATCTTCCTCACGACCCCTTCCATCGCAGGCTCGACCTCCATTCTGAGGCAGACCGCCCCGTTCCCCCGGGTCTTCCAGGGGACGTTGGGGTTGAGCCTCAGGAGGTTGGGGTAGTCCGTGAACCTGACCCCTAACGCATCCAGCTCCTCGACGAGCCTCGCACCTATGTACGTCGTGCAGCCTCCTTCGGGGGAGTCGGTGTCGTCGAGTCCGATGTGCAGGAGCAATGAGGGTCCTCCCGCGAATGGTGAAGAACCGAATAATAAAAGGTGGCGGCATTCCTAGTTAGCCGATAATCACCATGACCTATCGACCTCAGAGGGCTGGATGCCCGTTTTTTCCCATTTATGGAACCTTTTCCTAAAAACGGAAAAAAAGGCCTGTATTTTCCTATTACTGGTATTAACTTACCGTTTTGGCTAGAGAAGCCTTATATCTAAATAATGTTCAGTAATAGCATAGGAAACAGGTGGAAATCATGAAGAGAAACAATCTGGATATCTGCGCTGACATCCTCCGGGTGTCCCGGGGCGGGGCGAAGAAGACACACCTCGTGTACAAGGCGAACCTCAACTTCAACATAGTGAAGAAGTACATCACAGGGCTCACGGAGAGCGGCCTTCTTGAGAAGAACGGCGAGAGGTTCTACGTCACGGATGAGGGGAACCTCTTCATCGACAGGTACGACAAACTGTCCTCACCGTTCCACGTGATATAGGAGGATAAATGAAATGAAGCGAAGGGTAATGTGCTACTTCTTCTCGGTGGCCTCAGTCTACCTGACCATGAGCTTCCTGACCCAGCTGTTCATAAACATGGTCAGCAACTTCACGTTCTCAGTCATATAGAGGCGCCCCAACACCCCTCGCTTATAGGCGTAGGCAAAGCGATTCCCAGTAATTTATCCTATTCCTCTGTTGTAGTATTATCCGCTCTAAAATTCCGAAAAGAATATTTCCTTAAGCCATTATAATACACCCATGCTGCCCGGATTAGAGACCATAGCTATCAGACGGAGAACACAAGGCCTCACCCAGACCCAGCTCGCGAATCTAGCTGGTGTGAGCCAATCGTATATTGCGAAGCTTGAGGCCAACAAGATCGAGCCCTCCTACGCGAAGGTGAAGGCCATCCTCGGGGCCCTTGAGGGCCTAGAGAGGGGGAGGGAGGCGAAGGCCAGAGACATCATGACCGGCGCGGTCATCGGCGTCCAGAGAGGCGACCCGGTTCACAGGGTAGTCGCCCTAATGGACGAGTACGGTTTCTCACAGGTACCCATCCTCGACGGGGACAGGCCGGTGGGAAGCATCACGGAGAGGACGATAATCGACAGGATGGTGAAGGGCGAGGGCAAGGAGCCCATCGGGGAGAGACCCGTCTCCGACCTCATGGAGGACCCCTTCCCCCAGGTGGGGGAGGAGGCCCCCATCTCACTCATCGCAAACATGCTCAAGGTCTATCCCGCTGTGCTGGTCCACAACAAGGGTGAGACGACGGGCATAGTCACAAAGGCAGACCTGCTGAAGGCCCTCACCTGAGGAGGCTCGGCCTACTCCCGAATGAGATGAGAATGATATAAAAACTTGGGAAAATTAGACAACGATCATCGTGAGTGTGGATCTGACCTTATCAAGGCGCCTGATCTTCCAGCTGATGGTGTCCTTGAGATCCTGCATCGTCTCCGTCGTAACTCTGGCAATTATGTCGTAGACGCCGTAGACCATGTGGGCTTCCTTGACTTCGGGGATCGCCGTGAGGTCCTTCAGAACCTCGCTTTCGGAGCTTATCTCAGCGTTGATCAGTACAAAAGCAGTCGCCAAATTCTTTCACCTCAAGAATTTAATCCACCACGGGTACTTAACGTTTGCTGGCTTCGTAAAATATGTGATTTATGCGTATTTTAGCCAGATTGAAGCTACATTACGAGAGACCACCAATTCGATAATATACCCATTTCATCATGTAGAGAGAAGACAGGAAGCTCCAGAGGCTGATAATATGATTGTCTTGAGAATCGCGGGAAAACAGTTCGAATGCGAGATGGCGGCCTTCGACATGACGGGTACGCTCATGGACGTGAAGGCGAGGACAAGCTCTCGAGCCAGGCTGAGAGCGCAGACGCTGGCAGAGCTCGCAGGCGAAGAGGCTGTCAGGCACTGGGCGAAGCTATCGGGAGTCGACACGGGGACATGGGACGTGGACGATGACGGCCCCCTCGCGAAGGCCCCCCGGAGGGAGGACCTCATCGTGGGCGCGACGGCCCTCTACCTGGCCGGTCACGGATGGCAGGAGGCCAAGGAGCTCGCCAAGAAAGCCTACGATGAGGCGGACAGGCAGCTGCCCAGCTTCTACAGGCCCACCCTGTTCGAGGGGGCAGAGGACGCCCTGAGGCGGCTTAAGGAGGCCGGTCTGAAGCTCGCGATCGCCACGAATGATCGCAGGGCGGATGCCGAGGCCTCTTTCAGAGTGGCTGGCGTATTATCCCTCTTCGATACCGTGGTAGGGGCGGACGAGGTCGAGAACCCGAAGCCGTCCCCAGAGATGATCCAACTGGCCTGTGAGAGGTGTGGCTCCGAGCCTGGGAACATGATATACTTTGGGGATCAACCCACGGACATGCTGGTGGGGAGGGCAGCAGGAGTGAAGGCCGTGGTTGCTATCTGCTATGACTCGGAGCCTACTCCGGAGATCTCGGAGCTTGCCGACGCAGTTATCGCTTCCTTCGAGGAGATCGAGGTTCTCTGACCTCCTCTGCCGAGGCTTGCATGCTGAGATGCTATAAATATCCACCGGTGTATGAATGAGCGAGGGGGAGCTTTGATTCTGGATGAGGCAGTGACCGCGCGTGAGATGCGGGCCATTGAGATGAATGCCGAGTACCTGGGGGTCTCCAAGCTCCAGCTCATGGAGAACGCCGGAAAGACCGTTGCGGAAGCAGTGAAGGAGAGGTTCAGCCCCAAGAAAAAGGTCCTAATAGCATGTGGTCTCGGCGGGAACGGAGGCGATGGCTTCGTCGCAGCCAGGCACCTAGCAGGCCGCGGCTACCCCGTCACCGTGATCTTACTGGGTAGACCCGAGAACATACGCTCCGAAGAGGCTCGCGTAAACTGGGTATCTCTCAGGAACATGACCGACAGCGTCAAGATAACTGAAGTTCACGACTCCACTGAGATACCGCCACTCAAGGCCAGCGTGATGGTCGACGCCTTAATAGGGACCGGTGTGAGGGGCGCCCTCTCATCCCCCTACAGGGAGACGGTCCAAGCCATCAACGGCGCTGAAGGCTTCAAGATAGCCGTAGACGTCCCAAGCGGTCTAAACTCCGACTCGGGTGAGGCAGAAGGCGACGTGGTCCAAGCTGACCTCATCCTGACATTCCACAAGCCGAAGACAGGGTTGAGAAACGTGGAGAACCTGGGCCAGCTCCAGGTCTGCCCCATAGGCGTCCCTCCTGAGGCCGAGTCACATACGGGGCCTGGAGACGCCTACATCGCCCACAGGCATCGCGCACCCGAGGCCCACAAGGGAGATTTCGGGCGCCTCCTCGTCATCGGCGGGAGCGAGACCTACTCCGGGGCACCCGCGCTCACGGCGCTCGGCGCCTACGCCACGGGGGTCGATCTGGTCTACATCGCCGCTCCCGAGACGGCGGCCTCGATTATCGCGGGGTTCTCCCCGAGTCTGATAACCGTGAAGCTCAAGGGGCCGAAGCTGTCGCCGAGGAACCTCGGAGCCGTCACCTCCCTCCTCGACAGAGTCGACGCAGTCGCAGTGGGTCCCGGACTTGGTGTCCAGGATGAGACCGTGGAGGCCGTCGAAGCCACAATTGAGGTCGTGGAGGAGCATGGGCTTCCGCTGCTGCTGGACGCTGACGCGCTGAAGGCCTTCTCGAAGAGTAAGCGGAGGCTCAGGACCGGCACTGTCCTCACGCCTCACGGGGCGGAGTTCAAGATCCTCACAGGGAAGATTGTCGAGGGGACATACAGGGAGCGGGGCAAGCTCGTCATGAAGGAGGCGTCCAGGCTCGACGCGACGGTGCTCCTGAAGGGGAACGTCGACGTCGTGAGCGACGGCGATGCTGTCCGCTTCAACCGGACGGGGAACCCGGGGATGACCGTCGGAGGGACAGGCGACGTCCTATCGGGGGTCGTGGCCGGGTACATGGCCATGGGGGTCTCGCCGTTCGAGGCAGCCGCTGCTGGGGCGTTCATCAACGGGGCCGCGGGGGACGCCGTATACGCCGAGAAGGGCTACCACATGCTGCCCTCCAACCTGGTCGAGAAGATACCTTGGGTCATAGAGGAGTCCATCCGTGGCAGGATGAGGCGGAAGGTCTAGGGGATAGACGATAAAAATTGGGTGATGTGGGCCTTTAGATATCCCGGCTCTGCGTAATCTCCTCGATCTTGAGGAACTCCTTTCCCCTGTTGAAGTAGTTGATGATGTTCTCCCCCTTCTGGGTGATCCCGAAGACGGTGTTGGTCCTCTTGTCCCTGTTACTGGACGCGTCTATCCGATCGATCAGGTCTTGGGAGACCATCGACTCCAGTATCTTCTGGAGAGGCTTCCAGGAAAGGTTCGCCTCGTACATTATGCGCGTGGGTTTCCTGATCCCACTCTTTATGGCCCATAGTACGTCAAGGTAGATCTCAAGTCTCGATCTGCGAGGCAAACTCTCACATCCCTTGCTCTAAGTTGAAAGAACTACAGCGGAACCTGTTATCTTCGTTTGTGTGTAGTTGGGTTCTACATTTTCGGTATCTGACAGGGACCAATAGGACTGATGAGTGACTGTAATTCATTAAAACTGGAAAAGAAGTGTTTTAAAAAAAAGCGTTGGTCTAGAGCCTCGCCCTGGGGGTTATCTCCAGTTCAATGAGGTCCTCTGCCCTCTTGAAGTACTGGATGACGTTCTCCCCCTTCTGGGTGAGCTTGTAACAGTAGGTGGTCCGCTTGTCCCTGTTGTTCTTGGGGCTGTACTCCTCTATCAGGTTCTGGCCTATGAGCGAGTCCAGCGTCCTCTGGAGAGGCTTCCATGAGAGGTTCGACTCGTACATGATGCGGGTCGGCTTGTTCACACCGCTCTTGATTGCCCAGAGCACGTCGAGGTAGACCTCCAGCTTCGATCTCCTGTTCTTCATCTTTCACACGTTCCCTCAAACTGTATCGGCGTCATACACGTATACATTATATCGGTTTTCCGATATGTCCGCCATATACCCCATTGACACAGATATAAGTATTTCTGATCCGTATCCCTGATACATTACATTAAACCGTAAAAAACACCTTAAATACGGTTATGGATCACTGATCTATCTTCTAACAGAGCCTTTTTAGACACAATCCATGTCCCCTATTCCCCTCCCTGAGGGGCTCAACGCCCCTTATTAACGCCTTTAGTACAGGCTGATGAGCAAAGACACAGCTGAGATCATTATTAGCAGTGGGGAGGTTGCGAAGAAGAATCCGTCCCTCTTGTAGACCCACAGGATTATCCAGGGCACCTTCTCCAGGCTCGGCATGCTGCGTATGACGAAGGGGAGGGCGACCAGTATTAGGCCGCAGGCTATCAGGACCAGCCCGAGGGCGGTGAACGGCCTGTATAGCGACTCCATTTCCCTCTCCGATCCCACTCTCCTCTGTGAATTTAAACCTAGACTAGCCCATCGAAATAGTTATAACGTCTTCCTCCTTCCCCCATCCAGTAATTCGGGGTATTCTGATGAGACTCGTCATACTTGGGCCTCCGGGATCCGGCAAGGGGACGCGGGCGAAGATAATCGGGCGGATGTTCGGATATCCGGTGATCACCACGGGGGCCATGCTCAGGGAGGCTGTGGCCGCCGGTACCGAGTATGGCAAGATAGCTGACGGATACATGAAGAAGGGGGAGCTCGTTAGGGACGATGTCGTCATCGGCATCGTTGAGGAGCGCCTCAGGAAGCCCGATGTGGAGGCGGGCTTCATCCTCGACGGATTCCCTCGGAGCGTCAATCAGGCGAGGGCCCTTGACCGCATACTCAACAAGATGGGAGCCGTCCTTGACGTCGTGATGTACGTAACGGCCAAGCCCGAGACAATACTGAGCCGTCTCTCCCTCCGCTGGTCCTGCCCCAAGTGCGGCGCCATCTATCACCTCAAGGACATGCCCCCTAAGGTGGAGGGAGTCTGCGACGAGTGCGGAAGCAAGCTGGTCCAGAGGGACGACGACAAGGAGGAGATCATACTCCACCGCCTAGAGGTCTACGATCAGCAGACCTTCTCCATACTGGAACGGTACGAGCGGCTCGGCAAGGTCAGGGAGATAAGCGGCGAGCTGGAGATCGACGAGATCCCAGGCGAGGTCAAGCGGGTCCTAGAGGGCCTCTAGGTCTCAGGTCTTGTAGCCGAACTTTCTCAGGATCTCCTTTCTCCACTTGACGCCTTCCTCGTCCTCGACGCCGAGAGGGCTCTGACCGTCTATGACCCCCAGGATGCCCCTCCCCTGCTCCGTCTCGGCGACCACGACCTCCAGGAGGTTGGCCGTGGCGGCGTAGATGGTGCAGACCTCGGGCACTATCTTGATCTGGTTGAGGACGTTGATGGGGAAGGCGTCCCTGAGGAGCACCACGAAGCTGTGGCCGCATCCCAGCCTCAGGGCGTTCCCCGCGGCAGCCTCCTTCAGGCCATTATCGTTACCCTCCACCCTCACGAGGCGCTCCCCTGATGCCTCGCAGAACGCTAGGCCGAACTTCACACCCGGCGTGGAGGTGGTCATGGCCTCGTAGACGTCCTCCACCGTCTTGATGAAGTGGCTCTGACCGAGGATGAGGTTGCAGCCCTCGGGGGTCTCCATCTTTACAACCTTGAGTTCCATGTCTCACTCGGGGACTGATCAGGCTCAGGGGCCATATGAGGGTTACGACCGGTGACAAACGTATTAAGATGCAATAGGAGAGGATCTCATGATGTCAAGGGAGAGGCGCCGCAAGAAGTCAGAGGATCAACAAAGTGATCTTCCGCGGCTCAGCTGGGGTGATGTCCCCCACAGCGTCGCCCCCTACGTCCCGACGCCTCACAACGTCGTCGATACGATGCTCACCCTGACTAAGGCGAATTCGGACGACGTGGTCTACGACCTGGGGTGCGGCGACGGAAGGATCCTATTGGCCGCCGTCGAGGACTTTGGAGCCAAGAAGGCGGTGGGCTACGACCTCAACCCCAAGATGTGCGGCAGGGTGAGGCTTCAGATAGACGAGAAGGGGTTGAGCGACCGCATCGAGGTGGTGAACGGCAACTTCTTCCTGGCGGACCTCTCGGGGGCCTCGGTGGTCACCCTATACCTTACTACCTCAGGTAACTCCAAGCTGAGGCCCAAGCTCGAGGAGGAGCTGGCGACGGGGTCCAGGGTCGTGAGCCACGACTTCCCCATCCACGGCTGGACCACTGTCAAGAAGGAGTTGCCGGAGCACTACGTAGTCGGCTCCCACAAGATATTCGTTTACTCCATCCCCGAGGCCTACGAGCAAAAGTCCTCCATCCTCAGGTCTAAGGAGGAGGATGGCCGATGGAGAAGAATAAGGGATTTATTCGTCAGGGAAAGAGAGGAGCGCCCCTAGAGGACGCCAAGCGCAAGGCCGATTATAGCCATCCGGGCGTAGATACCGTGCTTCACCTGCCTGAAGTACCAGGCGTTGGGCAGGGGGTCCACGTCGGTCGCGATCTCGTTTATTCTGGGCAGGGGGTGCATGACCACGACGTCCTTCTTACCCTTCTTGAGCAGGTCCGCGTCTATGACGTAGGCGTCCTTAACCTTCTCGTACTCCGCAGAGTCCGCGAACCTCTCCTTCTGCACCCTGGTAACGTACATGATGTCGAGCTCAGGCAGCACGCTCTTGAGGTCGTTGGTCTCACTGATCTCGATCCTGCCACCCGTACCCTCGATGACGTCGGGCTTCATCTTCAACTGATCGGGGCTGATGAGCTTGACCTTGACGTCGAAGTGCCTCAGGGCCAGCAGGAGGCTGTGGACCGTCCTCCCGTGCTTGAGGTCACCTATCATGCCGATGGTGTGGCCGTCGATCCCACCCTTCGCGTGCCTCATGCAGTGGAGGTCGAGCATGGTCTGGGTGGGATGCTCCCAGGTACCGCTCCCACCGTTGATGTACGGGATCGTGGCGACCTTCGCAGCCCTGAGAGCTGCATTGTCGTCCGGGTGCCTCATCGCGATGATGTCGGCGTAGTTCTGGACCGTCAGGATGGTGTCCTCGAAGGACTCACCCTTCTTGGCGCTGCTCGTCATGGGATCCGCCACAGTCGTGACGTTCCCCCCGAGCCTGAACATCGCGGTCTCGAAGCTCAGCCTGGTCCTAGTGCTCGGCTCGAAGAAAAGCGAGGCGAGTACCTTCCCCTTACACGCGTCTGAGCTCTTCTTCTCGAGCTCGACCATCTCGTCCGCAGTGTCGAGGATGAACTCTAGCTGCTCCCGGCTGTAGTCCCTCATGCTGATGAAGTGCTTACCCTTGAAATCGGATGCTTTAACCATTTACAGCACGGTACACAAATTCTCAAGTCGAGCTTAAAAGTGTGCCCGGCTTATTTCAGGGGGACAGCATGGTTTCACTCAAGGAGATCTCGGCTAAGGTCGACGAGCATCGGGAGGAGGCCATCTCCTTCCTCCAGGAACTCATCCGGACCCCTAGCCCCAGCTGGGACGAAGCAGCAGTGGCAGAGATCGTTGCGAAGAAGATGAGAAAAGTCGGCTTCGCCGAGGTGGGCGTGGATGAGCTGAACGATGCCACCGGGATCATAAAGGGCGTGGGCAGCGACCGGAACATCCTCTTCAACGGCCACATTGACCACGTTCCACCGGGCGATATGCTCGAGCCATACTCCGGGGAGCTGATGGACGGTGAGCCGTTTGGCGTCGAGGGGGAGGTCGTTTACGGTAGGGCGGCGTCCGACATGAAGGGGGCCGTGGCCGCGATGGTGATGGCCGGGGGCATGCTCAAGAAGCTTGGCGTCGAGTTGAAGGGGGACTACATGGTGGCCGCAGTGGCCCAAGAGGAGGTCAGCGGCGCCGGGACGGCTGCCACTGTTGAGGCGGGCTTCCTCGGGGATGTGGTGATCATCGGGGAGGCGACGAACATGGAGATGGCCCTTGGCCACAGGGGGAGCACCAAGGCCGAGGTGGTCGTCAAGGGGAGGAGCTGCCACGCCAGCGCTCCCGAGAGGGGGATAAACGCCCTCTACAGGGCTGTCGACATCTTGGACAAGATCAGGTCCGAGCTAATCCCTGCCCTACCCGACCACCCCCTCTACGGGAAGACCACTCTGACTGCCACCCAGATCTCGGTGAAGCCGGACACGCCCAACGTGGTCCCGGAGGAGTGCAGGTTCACCCTCGACTGCAGGTACAACCCCAACTACTCGGTGAAGGCCTTGGGTGATGATCTGGAGGCGGTCATCGCCAAAATGAAGGAGGTGGACCCGGAGCTCGAAGCCGAGGTGGTGACCAGAAGGAGCTCCAGAGAGTTCACAGGCTTCTACACCGACCCCAAGGAGTACAGGGAGGTAGAGGAGACTAGGCAGGCCGTGGCGGAAGTGTTAGGGCGAGAGCCTGAGCTGAAGGTCTGGCAGTTCGTCACCGATGGACGCTTCTACTCGTGGCGGGGCCTCCCCGTCATAGGCTTCGGGCCGGGGGAGGAGAGGTCCGCCCACACCCACCAGGACTTCGTGAGGGTCGACGACTACCTTGAGACTATCAAGGTCTACGCGTGGCTCGCCTGCGTGATCTGTGGCGTGAACGAGAAGGACTAGGCTTCGGGCCAGATGTCCACGCGCTTGAGCATCTCGACGAGGGTCGGGGAGAGATCATAGTCGGGGAACTCCTCGGCCATCACCCACCGAGCGTCGAGGGCGTCCGAGGCTGCCTGTAGGTCGCCACCTGTGGGGGATGCCCGGTAGTCCAGGATGACGAAGTGGAACCTGATGCGGCCGTCCTCTTCCCTGATGATCTTGTCGACGACGTCTAGAAGGCCCGTGATCTCCACGTCGAGCCCCGTCTCCTCCTTCGCCTCCCTGACGGCGGCGTCGGAAGCCCTCTCGCCTATCTCAACCATGCCCCCTGGGATGGACCAGAGGCCTTTGTCGGGCTCGACGGCTCGCTTGATGATTAGGTACCTGTCCTCCTCGCTGATGAGGACGCCGACTCCCACCATGGGCTTGTCCGGGTAGAGGCGCCTGCTGCTCAATGATATCCCCCGTGAATGGTTACGTACGCTCCTTAAAGAAGTGGCGGGCCCAAGACGATTTATAATTAGTCGTTCTGAAAGACGTTGGAGGGACAGCTTGAGGCTCCTTGTCTTCACCGACGGCGACTACGGCCTGAGGATACTAGAGAACATCAGGCTCAGGGGGTCACGAGACTGGGAGGTAACCAATGTTCCTCTCCCCGAGTCTCTACCCTCCATCGTGGAGGAGCCCGATCTCCTGGTTGACGGCCTTGTACCTGATGGAGCCTGGGACCTCATCCTCTTCATAGGTGAGCGCCCCTCCGCCTTCTCTCTTCTCCCCTCGATAGC
>JAUWDP010000258.1 GCA_030608725.1 Candidatus Bathyarchaeota archaeon | reverse complement strand
TCTATCGCCTTGTCGAACTTTTCTATCTCCTTCTTCTGCTTGATGGGGCTGTTGTCGCTGGGCCAGACGTATTTTATCTTGCCACTGAGCTTGTCCCGCCACCTGGCTATCCAGATGCTCTCGGAGTCCCAGTGAATCTCCTTCCAGTCGCCTTCGGGCCTCGGGGCATCCGGGCTCAGGTTCAACTCAATATCCTCGTGTTTCGGCCCCTCCTTCCACTTGCCCCGCCAAGGGTGCTCGCCGCGCCCCATGAAGATGCTGCTGGGCTCAGCCGTGTAGTTGCCGACCTCGCAGCGCTCTCCATCGATGACCGCGTAGCCGTATCTCTCCTTGTTCGCCTTCCGGATGACCTTGCGCTCCGCAGTCAGGGCCTTCCTCTCCTCCCGGCTGAGGGCAGCTCTTGACTCCCGCTCCTTGAGCACCAATCGGTGGATCTCGGCGTAGTCCACGTCACCTGGAAGTACTTTTATACCTAGTAACTCGGAGAAGTCGGCGTGGAAGTTCTCTGCGAAAACAGGGTCCTCCACGTACGGGGTTCCGATCTTCTTGGCCCAGGCCATAGCCAACTCCTCTTGCTCGTCGTTGAGTATGACGGTCTCCCCTCTCGCAATGACGGTGAGACCCTGTCCTGTGTAGGCTGGTGGCACTAGGACCCCGTTGTGGTGAAGCTGCTCCATCCGGTTCCCCCTATGACTTTCGAGAATGATGTAGATAGTCATGTATATTTATTTCGAGTCACAGATCTATCATTCTGCGAGATCTGGATATTTTTGCCTGATCTCCCTGTCCACAGCCCTCGCAACGAGTGCGTTCGACATGTACAGGTTCCTGACATCTATGAGCTCGGCCAGCTCAGCAGGTTTCTGGTCCTGAGTGACAAGGATCAGACCGTGCTCATCAGCATAATCTACGACCTCTCGGTCTTTTACACCGGAGAGTCCGAGGTCCTGTATGGTCGAAACGCTCCATCCAAGAACCTCTAGATAATCTTTCAGACCGGTGTACATTTCATCAAGCAGTATCTGCATTTTTACATCCTCTCTTACGTCTAGAATATGAGAATGAGGCATTAATAAAAGAGAGACAGACAGGAACATTCACCTATCGATAAAATTCTATCGAGATTAAGTCGATAATTATGTTCGGAGGCTTTACTCTATTGGTTTTCGTAAAATGAAAAGTTGGATATCAATGGCATTCAAACGACTTGACATATCCTCTCCACATTCGATCAACGCTCTTGGACAGGACATCGGGCTGGCTAAGATCAGGCACATGTAAAAGGTAGAGCATTAGGTATCTGTCGTCTTCATCGCAGTACCAGACTCCGATGGCTCCCCTGGCGTTTACCCCCGGTTCTGTGATAGTGAACTTTGAAACCCTCATCTCGTGGCTGTTCACGGTTGAGGTCTCCCTCTCTCCGAGCTCCGTGACATCCGCGTTATCCTCCCGTGCTGCGCTAAGGATCAGATCAAGAGCTGCATCCAGATCCGAGGCCATGTCGGTTGAGAGCCAGATGACCCCGAACTGTTCAAGGCTCGTTGTTTCTCGCTTCCCTATGAGCACACCGAGATCGGATGTCGGCCTAGGCTGCCCAAGCCCCTCAACGTAGATCATCATGTCTCGAGGGTGGTAGATGGTGAATCCGCGTCCCGAGTACTCAATATATCCTAGAGGTGGTGCGTTCCGGTTCAGCCACAGATTACCACCAGTGACTGCCAAGACGACGAGGGCTATGATGAGGAGCGATCTGGTTGGGAAAAGGGGCTTCTCAGGGCTCTGTGTATTGACGTTCATCTTCATGTTCACCTCATATATACTGCAGGAACCTGGGGTGAGCCCGCTTTAGCTTCTCGTACCTGAGGCAGAGCTGCCATAGGATGATGAGCCCCACGATCCAGAATATGAAGGTCTGCCACATCTCTAAGGGGAAGAGGGGGGATGGGGGCTCGGGTCGGAGACCCGTCGGGAGCCTGAGCCTGTAGAGCCAGAGGTGTGTGAGGTAGAAGAACAGGGGGTTCCTACCGAATGCGAGGATGATCCCCGTGATGCCCTTGCCAAACTTTGGGCGATTCTGGAGCGCCATGCCCAGCGCTAGGAAGATGCACATCCACCCCAGCGTCCAGAGCAGGAAGGCGATGCTGGGTGGGTACTTGGAGACGTAGAGCCAGTCGATGACTGTGTTCCCATATCTCCTCAGGAGGTTTCCGTAGCTGTTCATCCATCGTACCACGAAGAACATGGCGATCGACGCTACGCCTGTCGTAGCTAGGGGTATCTTTAGCTTCATAATCTTCTCGGGATCCATATTTGCCAAGAGGCTACCGAAGGTCCAGCCCAGGCCCATCACTCCAATCCAGGGTATGATAGGATAGAGGCCGAAGTAGGGCCACCATTCGAAGTTGGGCTCGTGGATTATCACCCGGGCATACCAGCCCCAGGGCGTGTCCGTGGGGATGAAGTTGAGGCTGAGGAAGTTGTGGTTTAGGACGATGATGAGGCTGACGGCGAGGATGACTGTCAGAGGTAGTCGCCTGAAGACGCTGAAGATGATGAGGCTGACGCCGATGCATGCGATGACACCGAAGTAAAACTTGGACGTGCCGAAGGCGGAGGAGACCAGGAGGGGCTCAAGGATGATAAGGACGAGCCCTCGTTTTATCAGGTGGAGTGTCATGTCGGTCTGGGATTCCCCGCGGGCGAGCCGCTTAACCGCGGAGAGGGCAAGGACCGTGCCTGCGAGGAAGATGAACGAGGGCGCGCAGACATGGCTGACGAACCTCTCCAGGAACCAGGTGATGTTCAGGAAGGGAGGTGCCTGCCCCAGAACCCCTTCACCTCCGTGGTGGAATTCATTCCAGAAGCTGGAGACGTGGTCCCAGGCCATGATGGCCATC
>JAUWDP010000152.1 GCA_030608725.1 Candidatus Bathyarchaeota archaeon | reverse complement strand
CCCCACGCGGTCAGAATAAGGTACGACGAGGAGAGGGAGCAGGCCGTCGTCTACGCCGAGGGCATCGAGGGCAGGGAGGTGACCTACAGGGAGATAGCCGAGACGGCGCGCCACAAGAACTGGGGCACCGCTGCCGCCGTGGAGAGTTACAGGCAGCCCAGCTGCCCGCCCCACTTCACGGGCTACTTCGTGGAGGTCGAGGTGGACACCTGGACTGGGAAGGTGAAACTTCTCAGGGTGGTGGCAGGCGCCGACATAGGCACCGTCATCAACCCCATGCTGGCTGCAGGACAGGTGCACGGCGGCTTCGCTCAGGGCTGGAGCATGACCGTCCTCGAGGACCTGCCCTACGACCCCGACGACGGAGACCTGGTGAACCGTGGGTCGGTGGCGAACTACAAGGTTCCCACGACGATGGATATGTTGGACCTGGAAGACCTCACGGTCTTCTTCGCCGACACCTACGAGCCCACGGGTCCCTTCGGGGCCAAGGGCATCGGGGAGGGGGCGCTGAACCCGGTCGCCGGGACCGTGGCGAACGCCATCCAGAACGCCCTGGGGGTCAGGTTCTTCCAGCTCCCCATAACGCCCATCAGGATACTTGAGGCGCTGAGGGAGAAGGAGGATTAAAGATGACAATAAACAAGGTGAACACACACATTGTGCCTATCGAGTTTGAGTACCACGCCCCGGGGAGCCTTGACGAGGCCGTGACGCTCCTAGACATGTACGGGGAGGACGCGAAGATTCTGGCCGGGGGCACCGACCTCATCCCCCACATGAAGCAGAGGAAGGCAGAGCCGAAGCACATCATCAACATCAAGAAGATCCCCGAGCTGGCGTGCATAGAGGAGACGCCCGAGGGAATCAAGATCGGGGCCCTTGCGAAGCTGAGGGCCATTGAGCTCTCGCCGCAGATAAGGGAGAAGGTCTCGCTTCTGAGCGAGGCCGCCGGGAGCATAGGCTCGGTCCAGATCAGGAACCTGGGCACAATCGGCGGGAACATCTGCAACGCCAGCCCCAGCGCCGACATGGCGACAGCCCTCATGGCCCTTGAGGCAACGGTACATGTCTACGGCAAGGACGGGGCCAAGGCGTACCCCATCGCCGAGTTCTTCCAGGGCAGGGGCGACGTCAGCCTTGAGAGGGGTGAGCTCCTGACCGGGTTCACTGTGCCCTATCCCCCGGAGGGAGCTGGCTCCGCCTTCGAGAAGGTGGGCTGGACTACGTTCGACATCGCCACCGTCAATGTCGCAGCCGTCCTGACATTAAAGGGTGGTAAGATCGATCACTGCAGCATCGCCCTGGGGGCCTGTTCCCCTGCACCCATCAAGGTGGCGTTGGCCGAGGAGATTCTGAAAGGAAAGGAGCCCACGGATGAGGTTCTGGAGGAGGCGATGGAGTTCGTCGCTGCCTGTGTCGAGCCCAGGGAGCGTTGGAGGAGGGCTCCGCCCGAGTACAGGAGGAGGTCCTCCCAGGCCCTAGCCATGGACGCGGTGGGTAGGGCTGTGGAGCAGGCAAGGAGGGTCCAGTGATGGAGATAGAGATAACCATAAACGGACGCAAGAGGCAGTTCGACGTCGAGCCCAACAAGCTGCTGCTCAACCTCGTCAGGGACGAGCTGCACCTGACGGGTACCAAGTATGGCTGCGGCATCGGCGAGTGCGGGGCTTGCACGGTCCACCTCGACGGAGAGGCCGTGCTGGCCTGCATGGTGCTTGCCGTGGACGCCGACGGGAGGAGTGTCACGACCATCGAGGGCGTCGCAGATGGTGACAAGCTCGACCCCGTGCAGGAGGCCTACATCGAGGAGGGAGCCATTCAGTGTGGTTTCTGCACCCCCGGATTCATCATGTCCACGAAGGCCCTCCTCAAGGAGAACCCGGATCCCTCCGAGGGGGAGATCAGGGAGTACCTGAAGGGGAACTACTGCCGCTGCACGGGCTACGTGAACATCATCAAGGCTGTCCAGTCCGCCGCTAGGAAGATGCGGGGCTAGGTGCCAAACATGAGGCTGGCGGCCGTAGTCCTCGCTGCGGGAATGTCCAGCCGGATGGGCTCCAACAAGCTCCTCCTGAGGGTCGGCGACCGGAGGGTCATCGAGCACATCCTTTTCTCTCTGAAACCGATTGAGACCATAGTTGTCACAGGTCACAGGCCGGAGGATGTCAGTGATATCGCTGAGTCTCTCGGAGCGGAGACGGTCCACAACCCGGACTATGAGGAGGGCATGACCACAAGCTTCCAGGCGGGGCTCAAGGCCCTGGACCCCGAGGTAGATGCCGTCTTTATGGTGCTCAGCGACACGTTCGGCTTCAGCACAGAGCTGCTGGAGTGGATGGTTGATTTGATGGATGACGATTCTGAAACTCTCATCGTCAGCCCAGTGTACCAGTGGAAAAGAGGGCATCCTGTCCTGTTCAGGAGACCCCTGTTCGAGGAGTTCCTTGGGCTTGAGGCGGGGGAGACAATGAGGGACGTCGTGAACCGTCATAATGATGGGCACAAGTACGTCGAGTCGGATATCTGGTGCAGAATAGACCTGGACACCCCCGAGGACTACGAGCGGGTCAAGGACCTCTGGAGTAGTAGACAGGTCAGCTGAGCATCTCGTAGATCTTCTCCTTCAGGGTCGAGACGATCACTTTCTCCTCACCCTTCCCCAGGGAGTCAATCGCTATACCGATCCGGTTCACCGAGGCGTCCCCGCTCATGCTGGTCTCCACCCAGATGCTGGGGTCGCCCCTCCGGAGGTCGAACGCCAGATCCCTCGCTGAGATCCTGTCGTCGAAGGATATCATCGCCCGGACCTCCCATGGTTTGAGGGCGGAGACCTCGGCAGATGAGACGCCGTTGACGCTCCACATCTCGGTCGTGATCCAGTCGGCCCTCCTCCTCCACTCTCTGAACTCGGCTTCCTCCTCCTCGGGGGTCTTCTCAAGGAAGATCTCCAGAGCCTTCAGGAGGCCGACTATCTGGGTCCTGTCCACCTTTATGCCCCTGCCCAGGCCATTGAACGGGGAGGCCTGGAGCTTCGCCATCTCGACAAGCTCCCTGGTCCCGCAGAGGATACCAGTGTCGTTAGGTCCCCTGATCTGCTTCCCCCCGCTGATGGCGACCAGGTCGGCGCCAATGGAGGCGTACGCGTTCAGTCTTCTCCTCGGGAGGACAGCCATCGCAGCGTCAACGATCACGGGGACGTCGTGCGCATGAGCTATGTCTATGGTCATTTCGAGAGATACGCCTCGACCTTCCCTGTGAGCGCTGAAGGCTATCGCAGCTGTCCTATCAGAGATACCTGCCACAAGCTCTTCCTCCGTGCAGCCGCTCGAGGAGCCGACGTGGACGACCTCTCCTCCCACCATCTCGAATGCGAACTCGTAGGGGCTCCTGTGACTCATCTGTGTGAGGATCTCCCTTCTCGTCCCGATGGCATCCGGGACGCGTTGGATGATCGCCTTCCAGGGCCCGTCGATGGGCTGCAGGCGCTCATAGGGCTTAACGGAGTGCTCCTCCAATCCTGAGCCCCTCAGGAGGCAGGCAGCCGCCCCCAACTGGAGAGAGGACGTGGCCCCCGCTGTGACCATCGCCGCCTCCGCCCCAGTAGCTTTGGCTATGATCTCCCCGGCCCTGTCCTGAAGCTCCGTCATGATGATGTACCGCCCCGCGGCTTCCTCCATGGTCTCCATCACCCTTGGGTCCGGGATTGAACCACTCAGGTGGGTAGCTGTACTGCATGCGTTGATGACCCTCCTCACCCCCAGCTCCTCGTAGACGCCCATGCATAATCGACCTGAAAACTAGTCCATGAAGACCTTTATAGCATTGATATGCAGAAAATCCAGCCCTAGAGGCGGCGTCTTAGCCGCGCTTCGCCTTAATGAGGTCGGCGACGATGCTGACTGCGATCTCCTCAGGAGTCTCGGCTCCGATTTCGAGTCCAATGGGCCCCTTTATCCTTTCGATGGCTTCCTCGGGAAACCCCTCTGACTTCAACTGCTTCTTGTGCTCCCTCTCCTTGTTCCTGCTGCCCAGGAGACCGATGTAGGCAGGTCTCTGGGGCAGGAAGCTCCTCAGGGCAGCGAGTTCTACGCTGGTCTCGCCGTGGACGATGGCAACGAAGTCGGAGGGCATGACCTTGAGCCTTCCCAGCTCCTCCTCGAGGGGGCCTGAGAGGATCTCCTTGGCATGGG
>JAUWDP010000103.1 GCA_030608725.1 Candidatus Bathyarchaeota archaeon | reverse complement strand
CCCGGAGTAGGCGTCTGTTAAGCTCTATGCCCACACCGTTGGCTCCGAACTCCTTCGCCGCCATGATGACGATCCTACCATCCCCAGATCCCAGATCGTACAGGGTCTCACCGGGCTTGAGATCCGCGAACTCCAGCATCTTTCTGACCACGGGCAGCGGCGAAGCCACGAAAGGCGCTATAGACCCCATCCCAGTCAAATTAAAACTCCTCGCTAAATGTTAGATTTCCTTTGTACTCAACCCAATCATGTAATAAAAACGATACGTTAAATGAAATCGCTTATGACCTTTTTTCAACAACTGAACGCCGAAACCCGTAGGATTTATTAGATGAACGCAAGAAGGTTCAACACCTTAACTTTACATATACATTTCAATTATAGATATCTGGAGGTTTTACGAATATGAGTTCGTTCTCAAAACCACAGAAATCTGCAGTAAAATACGTCAAAGACAACACGGACTGGCTCTCCGCTTTCCATCAGGAGATCTGGCACTACGCCGAGCCTGCCTTCAGGGAGTACCGATCAGCCGCAGCCTACGTGAAGCTGCTGAGAGAGCAAGGATTCGAGGTGGAGGAGGGCAGCGGTGAGATGCCCACTGCCTTCTGCGCCATCTGGGGCGAGGGAAAACCAGTAATAGGCGCCTTCTCGGAGTACGACGCCGTTCCGGGCTGCTCTCAGGCCCAGGTTCCCCATAGACAACCCAGGGATGAGAGCCTGCACCCCTGGACCGCGGGGCACACAGACCCCCACTCGTCCCTTGGCACGGCTTCCCTGTTCGGCTTCTTGGCCGCCAAGGCCGCCATGGAGGAGCACGGCCTCAAGGGCACGTTGAAGCTTTTCGGCGAGCCCGCCGAGAAGGTCTGCGGCTCCAAGCCGGTACACGCTGCGAAGGGCTACTTCGACGACTTCGACGCATCGCTGCCCTATCACCCAAGCGGGACAAATGGGGTCAAGAGCGAGATACAGGGAGGATCCTACTGGAATACGCTCTATACATTCGAGACTCTACACCCCGAAAGATGGCCTAAGCCCCGGAACGCGCCCTTCCCGATAGCTGGACACTCTGGGGGCAGGATGCCAGCGGCCCTTGACGCTGTCTGCCTCATGTACACAGCGACGAAGTACGTCGAAGACGCGATGCTCCCATACACGGGCACCTGGACACTGAACGAGTACATCATGGTGGGAGGTCAGTGCACATCGGATAATCTGCCTCCACGCATCGCTCAGATACAGTACGCCCACAGGGCGCCTATCCTAGAGATGCAGGAGCAGATCGAGAGGGTCCTGGACAACACCGCCAAAGGCGTCGCCCAGATAACGGGTTCGAGGGTGACTAAGCGCCTCATAGCCCGAACCAGGTGCGGCCTGGCCAACGTGAAGCTCTCGGATATACTCTACAGGAACCTGAAGCAGGTGGGCCCACCCGTGTTCCCCGAAGAAGCCAGAGAGTTCGCAAGGAAAATACAGGAGAACATGGGCCTAGAGCCGATGGAGGATCCCCTGACCAAGGCATGCCAGGAGATAGCCCCAGTGGACGCATCCGATAAGAGGATCCGATCTCTCTTTCCGAGCTGGGTGGAGACCCAGGGATCTGACGACTACGTCGACTACCAGTGGACCGCTCCGTCCACGAGGCTGTACACCGCAAACGCTGTCCTAGAGAGACCTGCCCCGGAGTACACGTATCCAGTCTGGGCGCGATACGCGATGAACGGGTACGCTGCTTGCGTGGACCCCGGGATGATCTGCGCGGCTAAGACCATCGGAGCCACAATCGTCGACCTCGTCACCAACCCCTCGGATCTAGCTGCGGCGAAGCAGGAGTTCGTGGAGCGGACAGGGGGTGGGATAGGCGGCTCCAAGTGGGTCCCCCCATTGCTGCCTAAGGACTTCTACCCCCCGATAGACCTTCCCTGGCCGGAGTACGTGACAACGCAGAGGGGATTCGAGTGGTCTCTCACCAAGCCCGGTCCAGATAAGGAGTACAAGGTTCTCCACGAGGGTATCTAACCCCCCTTTTTTTCCTCGACTACGTGATTAATAATCATCTGCCACATAGGTTAATGTGTGAACCACGTTGGATATTGGGAAGATTAGAGCGGATTTTCCAGCGCTCAAGGAATGGACATATCTGGATAACTCCTTCGTTGGCCTTATTCCCCGTCAGGTAAAAGAGGGATACGACGAGTTTATCGATGAATGGGTGAACCTGGACATCAAAGGGGATAGAACAATCCTCAGTGGATGGCTCGGTAAGACTAACAAGCTCCGGGGAATGGTGGCCGACTTCATTGGGGCGATGCCTCACGAGATAGCGTTCACCATGTGCACCGGAGCAGGGATCAACGTCGTGGTCAACGGCATCTCCTGGGAGAAGGGAGACAATGTCGTCTTCCCCGAGTGGGAGCACAACCCTCTGGACACTACGACCCTGAGGCGCAACGGTGTGGAGATCAGGGCATTGGAGGTGAAGGATGGTCGAACCGAGGTCGCCGACCTTGAGAAGATCGTTGACGACAACACCAAGCTGATCGAGGTAAGCCATGTGAGCTACGTGAACGGGTTCAGGTTCGACTTGAAAGAGGTCGCCGACGTGGCTCACGAGCACGGAGCCCGTGTCCTCGTCGATGCCACGCAGGCAGTAGGAGCCCTCGTCACAGACGTGGGGAAAGATGGCGTGGACTTCCTTTCAGCCGCCCCCTACAAGTACCTCATGGGGCCTGCCGGGCTTGCGTTCCTCTACGTAAAGGAGGACGCCCTCAGCGAACTAGAGCCAGACAGGATAGGCTGGAAAAACCAGATTTGGGAGGGGGACCGCGCAGAGGAGCCCCCGGAGGACAAGGAGAGCGCTGAGAAGTTCGAGTACGGCACGATTCACTTCCAGGGGGTCTACGCGCTGGAGAAGTCGCTGGAGTACATCAACGGAATAGGGATGGAGGCCATAGAGAAGAGAGTCCTGGAGCTGTCGGGATACCTCTGGAAGGAGGCACATGACCTGGGCAACAAGATGTATACGCCGGAGGACACCAAGTCTCCCATCGTCAGCTTCTTTGAACCCAATGCCTCTGAGGTTGCGTCTAAGCTGATGGCTGAAAAGGTGAAGGTGACGGGCCGTGAAGCCCATGGAGGCCACATCAGAGCCTCCCCCCACTTCTACAACACGAAGGCTGAAATCGAAAGGTTAATAGAGAGATACCGGGATATTGTCTCATAATAATAAGACAATTCTATCTATTTTCTACTTATCTTCTCCTAATCTCGTCCTACATTAACTGCAATTGGATCTAGGACCTTCACGAGGTCTCCAGGAGAGATCTCGACAAGGAAACCCCGCCTCCCCCCATTGATGTAAAGCGTGGGAAGGCTGAGTATCGACTCCTCCACGTACACAGTGAGCCCTCGTCTTGTCCCGAATGGCGTGATGCCTCCCACCAAGTATCCGGTCAGCCTCTCAGCCGACCTCACACTGACTGGGCTCACGTTCTTCGCACCTAGAAGCCTTGCCAATCCCTTCGTTGACACCTGCATGTCTCCATGCATAAGGACGATGAAGGGATTCCCGCCGTCGTCCTCCATCACCAATGTCTTCACCACTTCGTGGGTGGAGACACCCACCTCTGCAGCTGCGGCCTCTGTTACAGCGTCCTTGTCGTACCTGTAAAAATGAGGTGTAAACTCGACTCCCGCTTTTCTCAGGGCCAAGACCGCCCGAGTGGACGGGATCTTCTCTCTCACCATTGGTTTCACCTCATGTGATCTCGTAGCTGACGTACCAGAAACAGTTGCCAAGGAATATGTTATCTAGGTCGAATCCTTTGACGTGTCTGCTAAACATCATCTTCAAATCATCGACTGAGTAATAATTTTTTATAATCGTGAACTCACGTCCGTCTTTGAGGGTCCTCTTTTTGTATGTGTCTTCGCTGCCAGCCTGTTTAATGAGCTTTCCCCCTACTCCAGGGATGTAGGCGTTGTCAGCCATGAAGACCCTAGAGCCCGCTTCAAGGACTCGGTGAAAACCCTTCAGGAATGAGTCAAGTCTCTTTCTCGGGATATGTGAGAACCAGGAGAACGAGAATCCGCCGTCGAAAGATCCGTTGCTGAAGGAGAGGTTGTAGGCGTCCTCCTTCCTGAACGTCACGGGGCAGGCGTACTCCTTCTCTTGAGCCAACTCCATGACATTCTCGCCGAGATCCGTAGCCATGATAGACTCAGCGGTCTGCGAAAGTATCCTGGTCCAGTACCCCGTCCCACATGCCACCTCCAGGACCCTCCGACCCTCAAGGCTCTCCTTGATGGCCTCTCCCAGAATCAGCTGCTCCTCCTGCCTGTGAGGGTCTCGCCACTCGTATATCTCGTCGTACTCCTCCGCGCGCTCCCTGTAGTACTCGACGAGGTCAGACATACAGAGACCAGTGTTACATCGATCCTTAAATTTGTCTACATAGGAGCAAAAATTAGACGTTTTCTTTTTATATTGACACAAGTCACATTGCTCTATGAAGGGCGTCGTAGGCGTATATTCTAAGGACAACGCGGTCCAGAAAGCACTGAACATCCTCTACGGAGTCCAGCATCGCGGTCAGGAGAGTTCGGGCATCTCAGCGGCTGGTGATCACTCTCTTCGGACGTGGAATGGATCGGGCCTCGTCTCTAAGGTCTTCCATGAACAGATTAAGTCCTTCATCCACCCTAACGACTACATAGTCATCGGCTGTGCCTCGGGGGAGAACGCAAAGAACGGTAGTCTCCCTCCGGTTGAGTACGAGAATGAACACTATAAGATGGCCCTAGCCCTTGATGGCCACATAACAGACGGAGAGGGCGGGTTCAACGAGGAAGTAGTTGGCAAAAACCTGCTAGAGAAGCTCAAGGCGAGCACCCCCGATCGAGCGGTCGCGGAGATTATGAAGGACCTTTCAGACAGCTACTTCTCACTGGTGATGATATTCCTCGACAAGGCTACGGGCAGCAGCGAGTTCTTCGTCGCAAGGGATCGGCGAGGCGTCCGACCACTCTTCATAGGGCACAATAACGATGAGATATTCGTAGCCTCGGAGTCAGCGCCCCTCGACGTGCTAGAGGCCATGGGAGGACACATCGAGATGAGGCTGGACGTCAATCCCGGCTTTTACATC
>JAUWDP010000122.1 GCA_030608725.1 Candidatus Bathyarchaeota archaeon | reverse complement strand
TATACGACTGCCGTCCTCCAGGATTCGAAGGCGCTTGAGCGTGCAGCATACGAGCTGTGCCTCGACTGCCAGGGGGAGGGGGTCCGGTACGTCGAGATCCGCTTCTCTCCTCAGCTGCATGCGAGTGAGGGACTCACTGTGTCGTCTACGCTCTCCGCCGTCTCGCGGGGGATAGAGCGAGCCAAGAAGGAGTTTAATGGTCGTCCGGAGATTCGGGACGGGGTGGAGCCTCCCTTCCAGGCTGGTATAATCGTCTGTGCCATGCGTTACTTTTCGCCTTCCTTCTCTCACACTTTTGCGGAGATGTACGAGGCGTTCGACCTCCCCGAGGACAGGATATTCGGCCTCGCCAGCGAGTCCCTTGTGCGCGCTAGTATTCGGGCACGTGATGAGCTGGGCCTCCCTGTAGTGGGGATCGACCTGGCTGGGCAGGAGCATGGCTACCCGGCGGAGGATCACGCTGAGGCGTATCAGCTGGCCCACGAGGCCTTCCTCGGGAAGACTGTCCATGCGGGGGAGGACTATGGTCCTGAGTCCATCTTCCAGGCGATTACGGAGTGCCACGCTGACCGTATCGGGCATGGGACCTGGATGTTCAACACTGACCAGATCAGAGATCCCAAGATCAGCGACAGGGATAGATACGTGGATCATCTCGTGCAGTACGTCGCTGACAGGCGTATCACGTTGGAGGTCTGCCTCACGTCGAACCTCCAGACGACGCCGAGCTTCAAGTCGATCCAGGACCATCCGTTCAAGAAGATGCTGGAGAACCGGCTCTCGGTGACGCTCTGCACGGATAATCGTCTTATGTCGCGCACTACTGTGAGTCGGGAGGTGGAGCTGGCCATGCATGCCTTCGACCTTGGGCCGAAGGAGATAGGTGACCTGCTGATCTATGGCTTCAAGCGATCATTCTATCCTGGGCCGTATCTTGAGAAGAGGGGTTACGTGCGGCGGGTGATTGATTATCGTGACGAGGTGCTCTCTCGCCATGGGATTAAGCTGAAGCCATATGGAACGCTCACGTATTGATTGGAAGCCAGCGTCTGATCAGTAATAATAGGTCATCTAGTAGGTGCGCGCGTGCATTCTGGGATCAGCACAGAACAGGCATCACTTCATCATACAGTAAATGAATATCTTCATCTGTTGGAGAAGGCATAACACTAAAAGTATACAATCCCAGCCCCAAGTCTCTGTAGTTACTCAGTTCCTTGGCAACATCATCCACTGAGCCACTGATCATGACATGCGCACGCCAATGCGCAATCGTTTCCATAGCATTCTCCAGAGACAAACCCATTATTTCAGCCATCTTCTTCATTTTACCCTCTATCTCATCTTCACTGCTCCCTAACGTAATGACGAAACCTACCCCTTTCCTGATTTCATCGAAGTCTCTCCCAACTGCCTTGCAGTGACGCCGAAGAGCTGCCAGCTTCGTTTCAACATACTCAACTCCTCCCCGAGGGAAGAAATGGCTGATATCACCATGCTTGGCTACAATCTTCAACGTTCGCTTCTCCCCTCCACCCCCAATCATAATGGGTATGTGTTCCTGTATGGGAGGAGGGGAGTTGAGCACGTTCTCAACTTGGTACAGCTTCCCCTGGTAGCTGGATGTCTCCTCCGTGAACATCCTCTGGCATATCTCCACCGACTCCTCCAAGCCTTGTAGACGTTCTTTCGCTGGTGGATACCTTCCCATGAATGCTTTGAACTCTCCTTCGTGCCATCCTGCACCGATGCCAAAGATGAGTCTCCCGTTTGAGATGATGTCAACGGTAGTAGCCATCTTGGCAAGGATGGTGGGACGTCTGTAGCCGTAGCAGGTTACCATGGTTCCCAGCTTGATTCGGTCTGTGACTGCTGCCAGGCCTGCGAGGGTTGTCCAGGCTTCTATGGAGTGGGCGCCTTTCTCGTAGGGGGGAAACCGGTTCATGAAGTGGTCCATTATAGTGAAGAGATCGTATCCTTGTTTCTCAGCTTCGAGGCAAATATGTTTCACGTCTTCAAAGTCGCAGCCTTCCTGAGATGCGTGAATTCCGAACCATATGTCCTCTGACATCAATATACACGCAATGATCTAGGGTAAACTAAGGATAAGGGTTGGGGGCGCGCGCATAGTTCACAATTTCCATCTTTTTCTTGAAACCACTCAGATGCTCATTCTATTGTTGAAAAGAGTTGGGAGGAAACGATGAAGCGAGTATGCCCTCTAGCGCTTGTACTTTGTTCTTCTCATCTCGACAACGAAGTACTCTCCCGATATGTGGTTCAACGGCCTGACCTTCTCAACGTCGACGACCTCGTCAAGCGCGTCTCTCTTGATCTCTGAGACAAGTACTTCGCCGAATATCCAGACGACCCTTGGGCTCAGCTCCTCGTGGGAGACCATCCTGCACTCCATCCATCCGTAGGCCTCCCCGATCCTCGGCGGCTTGACGACCTTGGAGGGGACCTCAGTTAAGCCGAACTCGGCTGTCTCGCTCACCGCGCGCGCAGACATTTCTGATTCCTCCCTGCACCATTTAATGACACTCATCACCGTTTAAGACTTATCATCTGATGAAACTAATGCATGGTACGATACATCACCGCATTAAAATTATAAGAACGCAGGCGATCAGGACCTTGGTCTCGACCAGCACCTTTTATGCGCCTCAACCGAAACCTACAATCAGCCAAGAAACAATGAATATAAATACCAGACCAAAACCCACTTCTGAAAAAACAACAACTTCCATGGCCATAAAACAACGCGCTGCCAGACCCACATCCTAAGCCAGCCGCATAGAAAAATGGTGCCGCTGGAGTGATTTGAACACTCGGCACCCCGGTCTTCAGCCGGGCGCTCTCCCAGGCTGAGCTACAGCGGCAAACGTAATAGCACACAACCAAAGTTCATATAAATCTTTATGGTCCACCCAGACGAGCCAAGCAGCCCCAGAGAGAAAACACCAACCAGAACATACAGCCCCACATCAGAACCCAACGCGAAAAAGAAAAGTACAGAAAAATAGATTATCCTACGAAAAAATACGCCCGTTAAGCGATTCCACGACCCCTTACAGTGAGAGGACCCGAAAAAACGCTCATAAAAAATAGGGGGAGAGGGGGGGGGTCAAGCGTCTGAGCGAGAATAACACGCCATTCACCTGAAGGAACCCGAAAACACCCTAAAACCGAAACCATTCATACCAAAAGGAGTACCTATGCATACCAAAAACGTGCCCCTAAGACGCTGAACCCTCCAAACGATCCAGACAGCCCATCCATGGACAAGTGAACTACCTCCCTAGACCCCAAGGAGCTTCACACCAACGACACAAAGCGTACATCCCCAAGCGCTTATCCTAAGCCAGCCGCACGCGGAGACCCGCCACAGCTTTTATAAAACCCCCCTCCGTCCAAGATGACCACAATGCAACCACGGGAAAGCATGCGAGACCAGATACTCAACGGAGACATCCTCAAGACCACCCTCAACCTCGCCTGGCCCGTCATGCTCTCCAACGCATTCCAAACAGTCTACAACCTCACAGACGCCTACTGGCTCGGCAAACTAGGACCAGAAGCCGTCGCAGCACCCTCCCTCAGCTGGCCCATCATGTTCCTCCTCATCTCCCTTTGCGCAGGCTTCGCCATCGCAGGCCTCTCCATGGTCTCCCAGTACGTCGGCGCAGGCGAGATGGAGAAAGCAAACAAGGCCGCCGGACAGCTCTACACAATCTTCATAGCCTCCTCCCTCGTCGTCGCAGTCACAGGCTACCTCGGCGCAGGAACCATCCTCAGGCTCATAAACGTCCCCGAAGGCATACTCCCCATCGCAACAGACTACCTAAAGATCACATTCCTGGGCATACCCTTCATGTTCCTCAGCTTCGGATTCCAAGCCCTCCTCAGAGGATACGGCGACACCAGAACCCCCATGATCCTCTCCGTCTCCTCCGCGGTCCTCGACACCATCCTGGACCCATTCTTCGTATTCGGATGGTGGGGACTCCCAGCCATGGGAGCCTCGGGCGCAGCCCTAACCACCGTGATGACCAGGGGACTGTCCGGCCTCATAGGGATGTACCTCATATTCTCGGGAAAGGTGGGCCTCAAGATCAGCCTGAGAGATCTAAAACCAGACTGGACTTTCATGAAGAAGATAATAACCATAGGATTCCCGGCCTCCATCGGCCAGAGCGGGACGGCCCTGGGGATGACCGTGCTCACGGCCATGATCTCCACGGAGGACAGGGTCCTCGGGGGCATGGGCTACCTCCTCAGCGCCTACGGCATCGGAAGCCGCATCTCAAGCCTCATCCAGATCGCCATCATGGGGGGCACGAGCGCCCTGTCCACCATGGTCGGACAGAACATAGGGGCCAACAACTTCCAGAGGGTGAGCCAGATCATTCGCAGGCTGTTCACCGTCTTCATCGCCATCTCAGCCGTCGAGAGCGCCATCATCTACATATTCAGGGGCCCCATCTACAGGTTCTTCATAACGGACCCCAACGTGGTAAGCCTGGGAGCCACGTACATCAACTACTTCGTGCCCTTCTTCCCCTTCTTCACGGTCTTCCAGCTCTCCATGAGCGTCCTACAGGCAGCCGGGAGGACGAAGGCGGCCATGGCCCTCTCCCTCGTAAGGCTCTGGGGGATGCGCATCCTCATCGCATCCATCCTATACTACA
>JAUWDP010000291.1 GCA_030608725.1 Candidatus Bathyarchaeota archaeon | reverse complement strand
ATGGGCCGCCATCCTGATCGAGTAGGGGGAGACCATGCCCAGCAGCGTCGTTGGGGCCGCCAGCAGCAGGAGGGAGGCGAGCACGGGGCCGTACCTCTCGCCGAAACCCGAGTAGTAGACGGCCTCCAGGATCAGTGGCGAGGTGAGGGGGATCAGGAGGATGAGCATGCCCGCCACCAGGGTGATCAGGGAGAAGGCCCCGTAGCTGGGCCTCCTGTCCGCCAGCCTCCCACCGGTGTAGTACCCCACTGCGAGGGCGGCCATCACGACTCCTATCAGGCTGCCCCAGACGAAGATGCTGTCGCCGAAGGCGGGGGCGAGGAGCCTGCTCCCTACAAGCTCGAGGGCCATCACCACGGCGCCCGAGACGAAGACCGTGAACCTGATTCTCCAGATGGAGCCCTGCCCGTTCGTCATGCGTGGATCAACTATACTAACGGCGAATTAAATAATAGTAACCGAGGGAGGAAGGCCAACTGCTCGTAGGCTGGTTGCCTATATGACCGGCTCTTCATCCTGATAAAGATCAGACCGGTAACTGCGAGGGACATCCTGAAACTATGCGAGTAGTCAGGGGGTCACTTTTATTCTCTTGTACAGAATCAATTCTATCTCTGGTGACTCAAGGCTGACGGTGCGGCGACCATATCCTTCAACCCAGGGGTGAGCATCATATGAGCGAGCTTGACGATGTGGCCCGGAAGTCGGCGCGGGGGAGCTTCTACCTCTTCGTGGGTAACTTCCTCTCGGAGCTCATAAACGCCGTCGGGGCAGTCCTCGTCGCCCGCCTCCTCACCCCCCAGGAATACGGAGTCTACGGCCTCTCCTTCGTCCTCCCCGGGATCTTCCTCTTGTTCTCCAACTGGGGCATAGCGGAGGCCCTCACCAGGTTTCTGGCCCGGTACCAGGCGGAGGGGAGGTGGGACGACATTCGGAGAATGACGAGGACCGGACTCCTCTTCAACGGGTCCGTGGCGTTCATCCTCTCCCTGGTCATGTACGCATCGGCGGATCCCCTGGCGGCGATGGCCCTGGCCCGCCCCGAGCTGGGGGATCTGGTCAGGCTGACCTCGGCCCTCGTGATCGTCCACACGGTGTTCACCGCAGCGAGCAGCGTCTTCTTCGGGCTGGAGAGGATGGACCTCATGGCGGCGATGATGGTGACGCAGTCAATCATCAAGGCCTCCGCCTCCCCCCTCCTAGTAAAATACGGATACGGGGTCTCGGGGGCCATCGCCGGGCACATGATAAGCTACACAGCCGTGGCCCTCCTATCGGTCCTCCTGATATTCAACTGTCTCCGGGGGAAGCGGGCCGTGGCGAGGAACGACGCAGGGGAGAGCTCCCTCAGAGGCATGCTGGGGTTCGGCTTCCCCCTGTTCCTCGGCAACTTCGTCGGCGGGGTGGGCCTCCGGTATCAGGGCCTCCTCCAGGCCTGGTTCGCCACAGACATAGCGATAGGCAACCTGAGCATCGCCACCAAGTTCAAGTCCCTGGTGGGCATGTTCACCGTCCCCATCGCCTGGACGCTCTACCCCGCCTTCTCCAAGTTCGACTACCAGAGGCAGAGGAGAGAGTTGGAGTCGATGTTCAAGAACTCCATCAGGTACGCCACCATCCTCGTCGTGCCCGCCATGTGCCTCATCATCATCATGTCGGAGCCCCTAGTGGTCACCCTCTTCGGCACCGGATACGTCAAGGCCCCCTTCTACCTTTCCCTGGCCCTCCTAGAGTTCCTCGCCGTGGGCCTGGGCTCCCTCTCCGTCATCGGGTTCCTGAACAGCCAGGGAGACACCCGGACAACTCTCCACTTGAACAGCGTGAGCGTGACCCTGAGCGTCGTCCTGTGCACGGCGCTCACATGGAGGTGGGGCATCCCGGGCCTCCTGATGGGAGTGTTCCTCTCCAAGATGTCGGGGTTCGGCTACAGCCTGCACAGGGTCTCGGCGAAGTATGGGATGAGAGTCGACCTAGCCCACACCGGGAGGGTGGCGCTGTTCTCGGCCCCCTCGGCGCTATTAACTTTCTTCCTGATGGATCGGGTGAACATCTCGAACAGCTTCATCCACCTAGTCCTGGGCTCCGTCGTCTTCCTTCTGGCCTGCATGCTCCTGGCGCCCCTAACAGGAGCCGTGGACGCCAAGGACCTCCAGACCATCAGGCGTATCCTCAGGAGGGAGACCGCCCTCTACCCGCTGGTCGCCCCCTTCCTGGATCTGGAGGAAAGGATCATGAGATTTGTGAAAAGCCGTCCGGCTGGCGATTGAAGCAAACAACCCCTGGAAACGCCTTTAAAAGTCGGCCCTCGCCTTGTACCTGAACTGCTCCTCGTAGAGCTCCCTGACCCTCTCCAGATTGTCCGCGTCATCCGGATCCTTGTCCTCCCGTATCCTTGTGACCCTGGCGAACCTGAGGGCGAACCCCGACCTATAGTGGGGACTCCTCTGGATCTCGTTGAAGGCCACCTCGACCACCAGCTCGGGGCGAACGTGGACGGTCCCCCGGGTCTCCCTCACCT
>JAUWDP010000282.1 GCA_030608725.1 Candidatus Bathyarchaeota archaeon | reverse complement strand
TAGTGACCTTGCCGATCCTGCTCTCCAGAATGTCCCGGAACCTCCCACGCATCCTCTCAAGGTTCTCCTCACGGAAAGAGTTACCCTCAGACTGCTTAGTCTCCCGGAGGAATGTGAGATATACCTTTGCGTAGAAAGAGTCGGGGAGGGGTGCGGGTTGGCCCAGCGGTTGGAACCGCTCCCTGTAGTGTATCTGGGTCCACTCCTCGCCGCTGACTCCCTCGTCAGCCAGGCGGGCAAGTCCAGCCTCCACGAGCTCAAACGCCACCCAGACTGGGACCGTCAGGATGCTACCCGCCTCGGCCTCTTTAATAGCAATACCAGGGGTTTCGATGGCGGGTATCTTCCTCGTCGCGGTGATCCTCACGGGCATGTTCTCGAAGTCAAAGAATACATCACCGAGCGACGACATGAACCCTTCCCAAGATATAACGACAACGCCAATTAAGAAACTATTCTTACACGTGATGAGAGCAACCCATCCCAGAAACAGGCTTTATATCTCCCGGATCCAGCCATGATCTGTAGTCTGACAATGCTGTCCCACCATGAAGGCGTCGAGTCATTGGCGATGGAAGTCATCAGGCTCACGGAGGACCCCAAGGTCAAGGCGATGGTGGAGAGCAGGATCGACGAGTTCCTTGAAGTGAACAAGAAAGACACGTACGCTTGGTTCGAAGAGCTCACCTACTGCCTCCTCACCGCCTACTCAAGCGCCGAGAGGGGGCAGCTATGCGTAGACGCCCTATGCGACTGCGGAGCATTGCTCGATGGCGAGATCGGAAAAGTCGCAGAGACTCTTAGGCTCCAGGGGCACAGATTCGCCGAGAGAAGGGCCGAATACATCGTTGAAGCCAGGAAGCTGGCGCCCGACCTCAAGAGGACCATAGAGGGCTTCTCAAACGCCAGAGATGCACGGAAATGGCTGGTTGAAAACGTTAAAGGCTTGGGATGGAAGGAGTCCAGCCACTTCCTCAGGAACGTGGGCTACTTCGACGTCGCCATCCTCGATCGTCACATCGTCTCCAACATGAGGGACCACGGCCTAATCCAAGACGATGGCAAGAAGGGGCTCACGAAGAGACGCTACCTAGAATACGAGCGCCTCCTGGAGTACGTGGCCGAGAGGGTGGGCATGACCCTCGGAGAGATGGACCTCTACCTCTGGTACAGAAAGACTGGTAAGGTACTCAAGTGACTGGAACCCGGGCTAAGTGGGATTTTTTATTGCTCCTCGGCGGAATAGAATACAGAGCAGCAGGGGGAGGAAATTCTGAAAGTCAAGATCGGAGGGGCGGTGAAGGAGATACGCACCCTGTGGAGGGAGGGGCAGACGATCAGGCTGATCGACCAGAGGGCCCTGCCCCACAGATTCGTGGTAACCGCTCTTGAGAGTCACGAGGAGACCGCGGACGCAATCAAAACCATGGTCATGAGGGGGGCCGGCGCCATTGGAGTGGCCGGGGGCTACGGCATGGCCCAGGCAGCCCAAGAGGCAGAACACCTCAGCGGAAAAGAGTTCGGGGACTATCTACAAAAGGCCGCCGAGAGGCTGAGGAACACGAGGCCAACAGCCGCCAACCTGTTCCACGCAATAGACCGGTGCCTCGAAGCCGGGAAGCTCGGCTCCGTCTCAGAGAGAGTCAAGGCGATAATAGCCGAAGCCGACGCCATCGCTGAGGAAGACCTTGAAGCCTCGATCAAGATAGGAGAACACGGCAACAGGCTCATAGAGGACGGCTACAGAGTTCTCACCCACTGCAACGCCGGCGCCCTCGCCTTCATCGACTACGGCACAGCCCTGAGCCCCATAAGGTTCGCCCACGAAGACGGGAAGGACATCTTCGTGTTCGTCAACGAGACGAGGTAAACATAATGGCTAAAGAAGTAGTAAAACTGGATGATGTATGGGTGCATTACGATAGTATTTCGGTGCTGGAGGGAATAAACCTATCCGTTGAACCTAACAACTTCCTTGGCATAATAGGCCCCAATGGCGGCGGCAAGACTACCCTGCTTAAGGTTATCCTGGGACTGATAAAGCCAGCCCGGGGTAAGGTTTCGGTTATGGGGCAATCCCCCGAGAGGGGGCGGAAATTCATCGGTTATATTTCTCAATATAACCTGTTTGACCACGATTTCCCGATAAGCATTCTGGATGTGGTGCTTATGGGACGCTATAGTAAAGCCGGACTGGCCCGACGCTATAGCGAAGAGGATAGAAGAATAGCCAATGAAGTCCTTAAGACCGTAGACATGCTAGATTATAAAGACCGGCAAGTAGGCAGGCTTTCCGGCGGGGAGCAACAGCGGGTCTTTATTGCCCGAGCACTAGTTACCGACCCAAAACTACTGCTTCTTGATGAACCTACAGCCAGCATTGACCCAAATATGCAAGCCGAATTCTATGAACTCATTGATAGCTTAAAACAAAGGATGGCTATCATCATGGTTTCCCATGATATCAGCGCTGTTTCCATCTATGTAGACCAAATTGCCTGTCTTAACCGCCAACTGTTCTACCACGGCTCAAAAGAGGTATCTGCTGAAGCACTAGAAAAGACCTATCACTGCCCGAT
>JAUWDP010000287.1 GCA_030608725.1 Candidatus Bathyarchaeota archaeon | reverse complement strand
AGGCGGCCGGATCGTGACGCGTCCAAGAGGGCGTCGTAGGCGGCTTCTTGGAACTCGCGGGTGTGGGAGAACAGGATGACGTTCGCCCCTGCGAGGGCGGCCAGCACCGCGGATTCGCCGGGGCCGTACTTGTTGGTGACGGCCTTCATCTCCATGCAGTCGGTGGAGACGAGGCCGGTGAAGCCGACATCCCCGCGCAGCAGCCCCTGGATGATCCTGGGCGAAAGGGTGGACGGATACTCCGGTTCGAGGGCTTTGAACTGGACGTGGGTGACCATCATGGCCGCGATCCCCGCCTCGCTCGCGGCGCGGAACGGCACGAGATCGGTATCCCACATGTCATCGAGCGGGCCATCGATGACCGGCAGGCTCACGTGCGGGTCGACGGGGGTGTTCGCCTTGCCGGGAAAATGCTTGGCGGTGGCGGCCACGCCCGCCTTCTGGAAGCCGCGCACCTGTGCTACACCTAGTTTGCCGACCCGTTCGGGATCTGTCCCGAGGGAGCGGACGCCCACCGAGGGGTTGTGGATGTTATGGGTGAGGTCGATGGCGGGGGCGAGGTTCCAGTTGATCCCCAGTGCGCGCATCTCGGCCCCCAAAGCCGACGACACATCCTCCGCCAGCTTCTCCGAGTCGGCTGCTCCGAGGGCCATGGCGCCCGGGCTCTCGGTGAACCCCTCGCGAAGCCGGGCGACGACACCGCCTTCCTGGTCGATCGCGACGAGTATCGGACGCGAGGCGGCCTCGTGGCACGCATGGGTCAGCTCTGCGACTTGCGCCGGGTTGTCGATGTTGCGGGCGAATAGGATCACGCCGCCGATGCGCCCGCTGGCCAGCCAGCGGAGGATGTGGTCTGGCGGGTCCAGGCCGTGGAAACCTACCACGAGCATCTGTCCTATTTTTTCTTCGAGTGAAAGGATTTTTGAGAATCTCTCATGCTGTGACATGACCGGCTTAGGGTGGTATAATCCTCTGCCCCATATATATCATGGTCCCAGCCGGAAGTCAAATATGTGCAGCGTGGGCAGCATCCGTGCGCATAAATAAATCCTCAAGTCTTTTTTCTTTCATTTGGTGGAGCCGGAAGGCTACACATATTTAAGACGGCCAAAAAGGCTGTTTTGGGGATTTGTTTTGAATATCGGAATCCTTTACTTTTTAACTATTTGATATTTTTAACCTTATTTCTGCGTTATTTTCTGTTTTAAAGCCGTTTTTACCATTCTACAGTGTTTCCCAATATATGAAACGGAAAAGTAGCTGTCAAGAGAGGGCCTGGTAGCGCAAGAAGTTACGTGTTCGAGTGCAGTTGAGGCTCGACGAGCTGGTCCCCAATTACAAGCATCTCCGTCCTCGTAGAAGAGTATTCAAGATAAGGGAACTCATGACATGATATGCCACACTAATCCGTTTGCTGATTATATTGGGGCTATATGGCGCATCTCTCTCTCTAATATTCCCGTTAGGCAGGCTATCCCACCTGCAGCTTTCAGCAGCTCAAATACCTCTGTGCTAAGGCACATAATACCCAAGTCTTCAAGGAAAGTCTGTGTAACCGGATTACCCCCTGGCATGAAGATACGCATGGGCTTCACGGTAACGAAGTTAAGAGGAGCCCCTTTCATGGCCTCCTCTAAATTGGGGAGGAAGACCACGTCGAAGCCAAGGTCTCTAAGGACTACGACTGCGTCATAGGGAACTTTTCCAGGCCAACATATGGCTAAGTCTTCATCAGGCAAGCGGAGGGTTCCCATGAGATGCATAGAACCATGGGGGAGACCCACTTGAATCACTTCTACTCCCATCTCAATGAGGATGTTAGCCACTTGCTCAGCTCCTTCTTGGTTTGTCCTGTGACCTGTCGCTACCATCACAGTGTCAGGGTTCAACCATGCTGCATCAGCTCCCTCGAAGACACCGTTTCCACGTATGCTTTGAAGGATGGGAACGCCGAGTCCCGCCAGACACTCAGCTACGATGCGTTCCTCCCCGGCTCTTACCGTTGAAGCGGGTCTAGCGAGTATAGCGCCCTCGGGGGTCATGAACATGAGGTCAGCCTGGAACATGAGGTTGGGCGGAGGAATTTCCTTTGGTTTCAAATAGTGAACGTTCACTCCTTCCCTTCGATAGACGTCTGCTATGGCGTCGTGTTGATCTCTTGTTGTTGATGGGTTTGGAATGTCCAGCATCTGCACAGAGTCTGCATCAACTAGGGTCTCGATTTCAGGCCCAGGACGATGTAGAATCACAGATTTTAATGCAATCCATTCTGTTGAGATTCCACAATCAGACCAAATGTCTCCGATCTCCTCTCTCATCGATTTAACTCGTGGTGAAAACCTCTCTCCTCCAAATGCCGAGGATCGCTTTGAAACCATTGAGTATTCGAAGTGTGTAAGATTATATTACATTATCAATGAGGCTGGACGAGTTGGCTTGTCTGATCAAATCGCAGGAACTTTCAACATACGTAAACAAATATTACAGAGCCCGGACGGGTTGCGACACTTTCCACAGCTAAGATAACCACACTCGGGGC
>JAUWDP010000284.1 GCA_030608725.1 Candidatus Bathyarchaeota archaeon | reverse complement strand
GATATATTCGGTGGTCGAGTTGTCCGGCGCTGAAGATGACCTGAAGTCTCTCAACGAGAAGATGGAGAGGATGATGCGTAGACTCGACTACTTTGAGGCGATCCTCACCGAGAGCAGGCAGTACCCGGAGCTCGCCCAGCTCATGGGGGACCTGAAGGTGGGGGCTGCCCTGTACGGGGAGCCCCTGAAGCTCATCCAGCGCCTCCTCGGCGTCCGCAGGTACCTAGAGAAGACCCCGGACTCCAGGGACGAGGTCTCGCGGATCATCCTGAACTCCCTCGCCCTCAAGGGACCGATGAACATCTCCCAGATGACCCGGGAGGTGGAGAGGGAGAGGGGAACGGCCTCCAGGGTGACGGTGAGGAAGAGGGTCCAAGGCCTCCTCGAGGAGGGGGCGATAGAGAAGGGGGACGGCTTCGAGTACAGGCTCGTAGAGTAAACAGCAGATCATCGATGAGACACGCGACAGGCTGTAAAAAGACGCGACGTTCTCCACGTGGACGCGATAAAGATAACTTCTAGTTGACATTCTCCTTATCCGAGAGACTATGGCCTACTGTTCGAGGTGTGGGAGGGAGCTCCCGGAAGAAGCCAACTTCTGCCCCAAGTGTGGAGCCCGGACCAGGAAGGGGATCGAGGACGGGATCAGCATCCCACGGGAGGAACTGAGGGAGGGGCTCTCCGCCATCGGCGTCGAGATCGAGGCAGCCCTCTCCGAGGCGGGAAGGGAGATCCAGCAGGCCCTCGGCGAGGCAAGGGAGAGCATCAAGGAGGCGGCCGGGAGGAAGACCCTCGTCTGCCCCCACTGCGGCGAGAGGAACAGGAGCGCGGCCAGCTTCTGCCACGGCTGCGGAAAGAGGCTTGAATAACCCTCTCAAATCCTGGTTCTGATCAGCATATGATCAGGTTTATCCAGAACACCTATTGGTTCTGACCACCCCTTACTAGATATCAAGGTGAAACGTAATGAAAGAAGAAAGAAGGTTTGCGTCGAAGGACGCTCAGGAGGTCGCCGAGATCTTCGAGACCCTCTCCACAAAGATTCCTGACATGCTCAACGGTATCCTTGGGAGCCTGTTCTCCCCTGAGGCCGCCAGCAACATGGGCAAGGCCGTCGCCGAGTTCAGGAAGAGCCTCATAGAAGGGGGCATCCCCGAGGAGGAGGCCATGGAGATGACCCGGAAGTACCTAGGCACCCTGACCAACTGGTCGGGCATCATAAAAGAGACTGCCCGTTCCGGAAGGCGCCGTCACGAGGAGTAAGAGCCGTGATGGACGCCGGAAACGTAGCCCGCACCATTTTTTATTCATCGGCGCTGCTGCTTAGAGCCCCCGGGATGCTCATCAAGTACAAGATGAAGCGGAGAGGCGCCGTCAACACGTTCAAGAGGGAGATGATCGCCTGCGGCGTCCCCGTGCAGGAGGCCGAGGAGCTCGCGAGGGTTTACCCCTTCGACCTCGGGGACCTGATGACGCTGATGAGGAACGCATCCTAACCCCAGGCCCTCTTGAACACCCTTTTTACGGCGTCCAATCCGTCACCGATTACTTCGATGTCGTCGATCTCGCCCAGCCCCTCCTCGTGGGCCATCTTGATGTAGGGTACACGATGAGGGTCGAAGCCCATCGCTCTGGCGGCGGTCGCGTCGGTGGCGACCACGTCGGCTCCCGCGATGATGGTGTCCATCTTGACAGGGTCGCCCCCCACGGGGCCCCTGCCCTCCATCGCAATGAACCCGTCGATGACTGTGACGGCGGGGGGGAGTACCTTGTTGATGTCGGTGATGACCTTGTGCATCCCCTTCAAGTGGTACCTCCCCTTCATCTTGTCGGGGAGGAGGCCGAACTGGTTCTTCATCCCCAGGGTGACCTGGGTCTCCGAGTGGGTTTTCATCGTCGCCGCGCTGATGATCGCTGACTCGGCGACTATGCGGGGCACCTTGATCGTCTTCAGGGTCTTGTAGCCTGGGACCTCCAGCTCGACGCGGGGTTTCTCGTGGCGGAGGTTCATCCACTCTACACCGTTCCTCTCGCACATCTCAGCCATGCCGGTGGCCTCGAAGGCCTTCGTGGCGTTGGTCACCGTGGCGTCGGACTCCACGACTATGACCTCCACGGGGACCTCCTTCAGCCTGTGGATTATGGCTTCAACCACCATCGGATCCGTCGTGGCCCCCGTGTCCCATGTCTTCTTGGTGATGAAGTTCACCTTGACGAGGACCCGGTCATGGCCCTCCAATGCGCTCCGGTAGTCGATCAGGTCGAGGGCCCTGTAAACTGGGTCGAGGCCCCTCTCGCCCTTGACGACGGCTACTTTTGACATTTTCTCGTTGTCTGTGTCGTAACCGCGACTATAATGTGTTGTTCTGTCAGTATTCCCACATTTGAGCCACGTTTTCTGTGGATCCTGCGTGGACAGATGTTTACCCCGGCTTCCTCAACCCATAGATTGAAGAAAACGCTGGTTCAGTAGTATTCATGCAGCTTGGCTCCGTGTATCTGAACACCGAGGTAGACCGGGAGGGCTTCCTT
The DNA here is from genome assembly GCA_030608725.1 of Candidatus Bathyarchaeota archaeon. Next base: position 22 of record JAUWDP010000284.1, on the reverse strand, counting down.
GAGCTCCTGGGGACCCTGAATC
>JAUWDP010000196.1 GCA_030608725.1 Candidatus Bathyarchaeota archaeon | reverse complement strand
TCTCGAGTACATCGAGGAGCACAGGGACGAGATGATCAGGTTCCTCAGGAGGCTCGTGAGGATCGACACCCAAACCCCGCCGGGCCTCAACTACGACGTCATCTGCGACATCGTCGCGGACAAGCTCGTCGACCTGGGCTGCGATGTCTGCATCCACGAGGCGCCCGAGAGGTATATGGAGCTTTCGGGGGCCAAGTTCATGGGGCTGGAGGGGCCGAGGAGCAACGTCGTCGCACGGTACCCCGGGAAGACGGGGAAGCCGGTGCTCCATATCAGTGCCCACATCGACACCGCGGCCATCCAGGAGGAGGGGTGGACCGTGGACCCTCTGGGAGGGGAGATCACGGAGGATTGCCCTTACGGTAGGAGTGCCTCGGACAGGGGCGGTGGATACATCTGGGGGCGGGGTGTCGCCGACGATAAGGGGGAGCTCGCGTCCATGATCTACGCCCTCCAGGCGGTCCACGAGCTGGGTATCAAGCTGGAAGGGAGCCTAGTGTTGACGGCGAACTGCGACGAGGAAATCGGGGGCGTGGCGGGCCTCGGCTTCCTGATGCAGGAGGGGATCGTGAAGGCCGACTACGGCGTCCAGTGGGACGGGGGGCTCATGGGCATCGGCCTCGCGGCCCAGGGGCGGACTAGGTTCCTCGTTAGGACGAGGGGGGTCTCCTTCCACGGTCAGGTGCCCATCCTCGGGGTCAACGCCATAGAGAAGATGTCCAAGATCAACGTGGCCCTCACCGACTACTGGAGAGAGGTACTGCTGAAGAGGCAGAAGGAGGTCCCGGGGATCGAGCTCGGCTCCGCGCTGAAGGAGCGGGGGATCACGAAGATGACGGCGATGCTCAACATCGGGACCATCAAGGGGGGCGTCCAGGGGGCGACGGTGCCTGATCTCTGCGAGGAGGAGGTGCTCAGGGGCATGATACCGGGGGAGACGTTCGACGATGTGAGGGAGGAGTTCGTGGGCGTCATCGAGGCTGTGAAGGCTGGTGACCCCGATCTGGTCTACGAGGTGGAGGTCATCAACTCCCGTGAGGGCTACGTGGTCTCGCCGGAGGACCCGTACGTGCTGGAGGCCCGGGACATCGTCAGGGAGGTCACCGGGAGGACGCTGCCGTTCACGGGGACCCTCGCGAGCACAGACATGAACTATCAGGTCAATGAGGGGGGGATGCCCTGTTTCAACCTCGGCGTAGGTGGCCCCTACTCGAATGGCCACAAGCAGGACGAGTCGGCGTCCATCGACGAGATCGTTGACTGCGCCAAGATCGCCGCCCTCATCTACATGAGGAAGCTCAAAACTTCAGACTAACGACTAGAACAGATAAAAATCGGGAACTGGAAAATACGCGGTGTAAGGTCACCTGAAGTTGTCCAGGAATGCCCTGGTCTCGTCCAGTGACACCTTCACCTTGGTGGCTGTCTCGGGGCCGACCTTCCCCTCCTTCAGCATCTCATCCAGTGAGATGTTGGCCTCCTCGACGTTGTCCTTCGCCTTCTCGATCTCCATGGCGGGGATGACCCGGGTGATGTCCCCGAGGAACGTCATCTCTCCCTTCCTCTTGGACATGTCGTTCTCGTAGTTACGGATCTCCCACTTGTACGAAGGGCCCTTGGCCTCGTACTCGCCCTCGATGAGGTCACCGATAGTCCTCCTCATCTCCAGCTCCTGGAGTTTAACTTTCGCCTCCTTGAGGGCGTTCTCGACGGGCTCCAGATCCCGGGCCATGGCGGTCAGCTCGCGCGAGTAGCGTGCCAGCAGCACCTTCCTCTTGCCGATGCACTGGACTGATCGGGCCTGGTAGTCCTCGAAGAGCCTCTTGAAGTGCTCCTCCTCCAGTATGCCCTCCTTGAGCTGCTCCACGGACCAGAGCTTCATGGATATAGAGTTCATCAGGTTCTTGGATATCTGCTGCATGTGCGAGAGGGAGCCCTCATCGGGGGGCAGCACCACGTCGATGCCCGCCTCCTCCTGTCTGAACATATAGAGGGGGTATCCGCACTTCAGGCAGTAGAGGGAGGTCGGGACCGTCTCCTTGCAATTGGGGCAAGGGACCATCGTCGCCTCGAAGCTCTCCGGTAATACCTCTACCTGATCTTCGTTCTCGTTGACCGTCTCATCATTCATGTCGTTCACACCATACTCTCGCATCTGGCTACTCGAGTCTGCCTTATCGACTAGGATCCGGAGAAAAAGAATATATTAGCGATATGGAACTCAAATCCATGATACCGGGGAAAATGGGAAGCCCTCAGGTCCTTGTTTCACGAGAGCAGAGGCGGAGATTAAATCCCCATACAGTATGTATTCACAAAGAATTCATGAGAGATATTATACGTAGAATTACCACTGCGCGCGTCCATGCGCGTATATATCAACATGCAAGGTCAACCAGCGAACTAGCCGCATAAATGTAGTTTTTACTTATATCGAAAAGGTAAATGTATAATTAGAGAACTAGCAATGATGGAGAAATTTGTTACTCTAAGAGACGATACAGAAGTACTATTCAGACCGATTACATCACAAGACTTCGAGATGGTCTGGGATATGTTTTCGACGCTATCTGAGGAGAGCCTGAGGTTTCTCCCCCATCCTTTCATCAAAGAGGAGATCGAGTACATGTTTCACAATATCAACTACGAGGAACTGCTTCCCATCGTCGCCGTCGTAGAGGAGCCCGACTCTCGGCTGAGGATCGTTGCAGTAGCCACATTGGGCTTTCAGCAGGGGGTGGCTCGGAGGCACAGGGCGGAGTTCGACATCGTCGTCCACGATGACTATCAGGGGCGGGGCCTCGGTACTATGCTGACCCAGCACATGATCGACCTAGCCCGGGAGCGGGGGCTCAGCAAAGTATACTTGAAGACAGCCACTCAAAACCTAGGGGCGATTCATGTCTATGAGAAGCTGGGATTCAGAATTGAGGGAAGGCTCGTCAGGGAGCACTACCACCATCTTAGGCAGGAATTTGGTGACGATTTCAGGATGGCTTTATTTCTCTGAGATGCTATGCGTTCGATACGACTGCGTGCGCGTATATAGTTACTCTTTCTGAAAGATGCGAGTGGAGATTTAATCCCGTCTCTTGACCTCCAGGTTGTGAAGCCTCGCCAGCTCCTCCACGTCCTCAGGCTTCACGAGGGGAAACATCTTCCCGAGGTGCCACGGGAAGACGAGGAAGAACCAGCGGTTCAGGCAGTTCACGTAGTTGAACCAGCTCCACAGGAGGTCCTCAAGCTCCTCCTTGGTCTCCACTGACGGGAAGCTCTCCTCGATCTCCACGCAGAACCTGTAGAGCTTAGGGAGGTTCAGCCAGGGGGCCGGGCAGCCCGGCGGGGCCTCGTTCCCCAGCATCTTCGCGATGTGGCTGGTCGTGTAGAGCCACATCTTCTTGCAGTGGCCCACCGTGAAGTCCGGGTCAGCGAGTGCGGCCCGCAATGCAGGGGCGGCTGACTTCCAGCCCATGGCCTGGGTGTCGGCGATGAGGAACACCAGGTTCCCGAGCACCTGGCCGTCGACGCTGGCCCCGCTGGGGAAGACCCCGAGCTTTGACAGGGTCACC
>JAUWDP010000092.1 GCA_030608725.1 Candidatus Bathyarchaeota archaeon | reverse complement strand
TGCGGCTGAGATAACTCAACTGTGCGTGGAGGGGTGTTCAGCGATGAGGAGCCGTTTCTCTCGGAAGAATCGCTTCACGGTTGCTGTGTCGTGATATTCGGCTTATGTGAGGCTTTGGGCTTATGTGAGGCTTTGATATGCTCGCCGGGATAGCATCGAAGGCAGGGCTAAACTTGGAGAGTGCGGTCGATCGATCTACCTGGCCTTTACCTTTTCACCGTGGACCTGGCGCGCGCTCGGCTTGACGCGGTTATGGGTCTAATGGGTTATTCTCGTTGTCTGGGGTATGTTGTCGTGGTGTTTGTCGAAGCTGTATATCTCGTGTATGTGGAGTTGGGTCATTGTGAGGTGGGCTAGTGCGTCGTTTATGCCCGTGTTGAGGGTCTCTGAGAGTTGGAGGGCTCCTCTGTACTGTCTGTCTGTTGTGGGGGTTATGGTGAGGTTTTCGTTGGAGGTGATGGCTATCAGGATCTTTCTGGCGGTGGCGAGGGTCGTTCTGGATTCGAGGATGTTCGCGACCTCGGAGAGGTGGACTACGGTGGTGGCGGCCGTTTCTCCTTCCTCTATTCTTTTCAGGATGGCTTTCGCCGCTTCTTTGATCTCTTGTTCGTGTCTGGCCAGTTTTCGGGTGGGTTTGAGGATGGCGTGGATGAAGACGTTGGAGTCTATGAACCTCATTCTCGGGTCTTCCCCGGGTGGAGGAGCTCTCGTTTCACGGCGTGCCAGTCGGCGAGGTCGTTCTCCAGTTCTACTTCCACGGAGTCGAAGAAGGAGGTAATTTTTTCGGCTCTCTTCGGCTTTATGATTAGGTCTTCCCCTTGGCGAAGTATTATCACGTCCTCTGTTTCCTCTAGGTGTTCTCTCCGCCAGTCCGCTGGGAGGGATATTCTCCCTTGGGAGTCGACGCTTCTCTCCTCCACCTGCATCGTTTTTCCCCATTGAAGTATAGGATTCCCATGATTTAAACGATTCCCCTGCGTGTGCGGGGGATACCCTGATTGCGTGGGCGCAGTGGATATGCTGGCTATAATGTGACTGTTGCTTTGTCTCCTAGTATTAGTTTGTGGCCTTTGGGGAGGTTGTGTTCGTGGTTGAGGATGGTGACGTTCTTGCCTGTGGGGCTGTCTGTGATTCTTCTTCCGCAGTCTATGTGGGTGCCCTGCATTGTGATGGTGTTCTCTATCTCGGTGTTGCGCGCGCATGTGTTTGATCAGGTCTTCCATTTTTTACGCTTTGAATTATCCCCATTCTGTTTTGATGATGCAGCGGTCTGTATCTTGTTAGCATTTGTGAATCTAAGGATACAGCGCGTGCAGAATAGGTGAATGTCGTTAAACTTGTGCCTGCCCCTAGCTTATTCGCTCTATCGAGATATCCATGCCATCGAATTCCGCATCTCGACCAACCAGTAGATTCGCCTTCTTTACTTTCGCTGTAGCAACTGCGAAGGCATCAGCGAGGGAGAGGGCGTGCTTTCCCTTCGTCTTCGCCGCTTCCCTCCAGAGCTCGTTGTCTTCGACTGGGACGATCTTCACTCCATATCCTCTGATGTTCCTTTCCTTCTCCTCGGCTATCTCTGGGTTCTTACGATACAGTATGTAGTAGAGCTCCGTTAGGTTCACGATGTTCAGATAGCCCTTTATCTCCCCTTTCATCGTCTCGACAAGGCGTCTCTCCACCTCCTTCCCTGCTGGTTCTCCCAGGTAGAAGGCTAGGAGTGTCTCGGTGTCAAAGACGATGTTCATTTCTCAGCCGCCTTCAGCAGCTCCTTCTCCCTCATCAGGTCCCGGGCTCTGGCCTCATCCAGGATCTCTCTTGCTGTCCTCCCCTCAAAGAGATCCCTCAGGGAGCCGAATTCGTCTTCGGGTCGGGGCAGGGGCTTGAATAGGATGCCTTCATCTGTTTCCACTACGAGAACCTTGTCGCCGACCTTGAACTTCTCCCTTAAGTCTTTGGGGATGGTCGCCTGTCCCTTCTTAGTAACACTTACGACCCTGGTCATAATGTCAACCTAGTTAATACCAGATTAATGGGTATTACTTAAATCTTACCCCTTCGCTGATGGTACAGACTTGCGTGGGAGATTACGTTTCTACTGGATGTATTCTGGTTTTCGTAGCCTCTTTTGATCTCCTCCTCTGGTATGGTTTAGAGTGTGACTGTGGCTGTGTCTCCTAGGATTAGTTTGTGGCCTTTGGGGGGGTTGTGTTCGTGGTTGGGGAGGGTGACGTTCTGGCCTGTGGGGCTGTCTGTGATTCTTCTTCCGCAGTCGAGGGGCTTCGATGATGGTGTTCTCGATTTGTGTGTTCTGGATGGTGATGTGGTCACCTATAATGGCTGGTCGGTGCGCGCGCGCATGCGGGCGCGGACTTGTTAATTGTAGATTCTGAGAAGTCTTTGGACATTCAGTAAACCCGCCGTTTACCCTTATTGCTATTTTTGTATTAATCATATTTAGTGTCTGGTGTATGTGGAGAATAAAACAAGGCAGATTAAAGGGCACACATTTGAGAATTATTAGAGCCCTATTTCACGTGGGATGGTTTTTTCCTTTCAAGCCAGACGAAGAAGTAGCTATTCGAAAGTTCCTATATTGCACGCGACAATACCGGCTAAATAAACCCTTTTAGAGCGGGAAAAGTTCCGATATCGCGCGCGCGAACCGTAGGAAGGTCTAAACCATGAGAAGAATCCCCAGGCCGTTGATAACCAGATGGATGATGATTCCAGGCGTAGTGTTCCCAATTCGCTGAGTGATGAGGGGGATGATCCAGGTGGTAATTTGCGTGCGCATGGTTTCTTCATGAAGTACGTGCGAGAGTCATCGTTGACTCAAGAGATCATTGATCAGAACGGAGAAAAAAGAAAATTCGAATTCAATGAGACGGGGTAATAAAATAATGATGCGCGTGCGTAATGTGATTTTAAGGATGAAGAAAAAAGGGGAATAGAATTATGTCTGATTATTTCTCCAGATATGTGATGTTGTTAACTACCGATACTTTGACTCTGAGGTTCTTGGCATCTATTCTCTTGTTCAGCTGAGTCCTGATGTAGTTTGCATCCTTACCTGCTATCTCTACAGCTACTAATGCATCGGTTCCAGCCATGAATGCATCGAGTATTGGGTCGTATTTGGATCCCTTTCTATAGCGTCTTGATGGCTTCTCAGCTACAGGTGTCAGGTTGAAACTTAATTCGCCCATGGCAGAGATACTTGGTCACATCTATTATTAAAACTAAGGATAAGTTCATGCTTGTGCTTATGAATATGTTTGTATTACTTCCTTTGTCTCTTCTGGGAAGTCTCTCATCATGCTCTCGATGATGGTCTCGTGCGCGCAGTCTGTGGAGGCTTCGTGAGTGCCTATTTATTTTTTTTTACTACCCCTAGTATATTATCTTTAATATTGCTCAATAAACGACTCTACAACAGGGGGGACTACTTTTTCATCTAAGTTAATTATTCAACAATCAGGTTCTACATGGTCCAGATCTCCGTCTGCACGTCAACGCTCCAGTATATCTCCGTGGTAGACGTGGAGCTGGCCTGAGCGCACCTTTTTCAACTTCAGACGAGAAATTGGGGAGTCTGTTCAGACTTCAGGTTCTATTTTACTGGGCCCAATCCTTCACCAGATCGCAGACGTAGTCGATCTCGGGGAGTATATCGGGCCCGTTCGGGAGGCACAGCATCTTCTCCGCGATTTTGTCGGTGACGGGGGCGCTCGCGAGGGGCTCCCTGTAGAAGTCCCGGAAGTCCACCCGATCCCGGTGCTCCCTGATGAAGGCGTCCCGGTTCTCCATGAGGCAGGCCACGATGTAGTGGTTTGAGGAGGTGATCTCCTGGAACCGGAGGGGGATGCTCCTCCTGTAGCGGTCGGCGATCTCGGCCTTCCTCTCCAGGATCTCGTCGATGTGCTCCATCATGGCGAGGCCGATCAGGGCGCAGGACTCGGGCATCTTGGAGAAGAGCTCCCGCAGGTGGGCGCAGTCTTCTGCGAGGGCCTTGTCGTTGGTCACTATCATGCCCCCCTCACCGCCTGTGGTGAGCACCTTGCTCCCGGCGAAGCTGATGATCTCCAGGGCGCCCCGGTCCCTCCTTATGTCGGCTCCGAAGCTCTGGGCGGCGTCGAGGATGAGCCTCTCTGGCTCGGTCTTCTTGAGGTCGCACCTGTTCCCGAAGGTGTCCATCCCCATCACCAATGGGGTGGAGTAGTGGGCGTCCTCAAGGGGCCAGGTCTTGAGGTTGACGTCCCCGTACTCGATGTGCCGGATTCCGGCGAATTCAATGGTGTATTTCACGGCCTCGAAGGTGAAGGCCGGCATGGTTATCGAGTCGGCGCCCATCCTGTCCGCGTACGCGTGTAATCCTATGACCAGAGCGGCGGAGCCCGTGCCGGTGGCTATGGCGTGGTCCACGTCCAAGTGGGACCTCATTGCCTCCTCGAATCCCTTTACGTTCTCCCCTTTGGTGTACCATCTCGTGTCGATGATCTTCGAGAATCCCTCTATCAGCTCCGATGACTCGAGGGGGTAGGGGCGTGAGAAGGGTATCCTCTTCTTTGTTGTCATTCTCAACGATATATTGGTGTACGGTTCAGCCTCTAAATTGTTGTCTTTGCGTTGGGGGAGGAGAGGGTTGTTCTCTCAGCCTATGACTTCTTTTATCAGCTTCAGGTGGTTCTCTCCGAGGATCTTTCTCACGTCTTCCTCGACGTAGCCTCTTTCGACGAGTTCCGCGGTGATGTTGGGCATCTTGGTGACGTCCTCTAGTCCTATGGGGGTGTAGGGGATGCCGTCAAAGTCCGAGCCGAGGCCGACGTGGTCGGGGCCCACGAGGTTTACGATGTGGTCTATGTGGTCCACGACGCCTTGGACGGTGGCCTGGGTGGGGTGGACGAAGCTGGGGGCGAAGTTCATCCCCATGACGCCTCCCCGGTCCGCCATGGCCTCTATCATCTCGTCCGTCATGTTCCTCGGGTGGTGGCAGACGGACCGGGAGTTGCTGTGGCTGGCTATAACCGGCCCCTTGGCGGCGTCCATGAGGTCCCAGAAGCCGGCGTCGCTGAGGTGGGAGATGTCGATGAGAGTCCTGAGGCGGTCCAGTTCCTCGACGGCTTGGACTCCGAGCTCCGAGAGGCCGCCCTTGGTCCTGTCGTCGGCCACTCCGTCGGCGAGTTCGTTCCTGAGGCTGTGGACTAGGCCCACCATTCTGACGCCGAGGCGGTGGAAGATTCTGAGCAGGCCGATCTTTCCCTCGATGACGTCGGCGCCCTCTATGGAGAGCATGGCCGCGACCTTCCCCTTTTTCACGGCTTTCATGATGTCTCCGTGGGTGGTGGCGGGCGTGATGGCTTCCTTGTGTTTCTCGCATTCTCGGTAGAAGATGTCGATCATCTCCATCGCGGTTCTGAGGGCGTAGGGTCGGGTGCGGTTCCTGACGGAGGATATGGCGAAGACTTGGCAGTCGATTCCTCCCTCTTTGAGGCGGGGGATGTCTATGTGGCCTAGGTCGGATCTTACGCCCATCCCGACGTTGGATCTGTCGTCCCACTGGCTGTTCC
>JAUWDP010000214.1 GCA_030608725.1 Candidatus Bathyarchaeota archaeon | reverse complement strand
ATGGTGAGCGTCGGCGGGAGCAGCAGGAACAGGCAGCACAAGGGGCTCAGCATCATGGAGGAGTTCAAGCACGTCCCCAGCCCCTACTGCTACAGGTGTCCCTTCAAGAAGAGTTACCCGGAGTGCGAGCTCCTCTGCGCCGACTTCGTCAAGTACACCATCGAGAAAGAGGGCCCCAGCACCGTGGCCGCGTTCATGGCGGAGCCTATCTGCAGCTGGGCAGGGCAGGTGGTGCCCCCGGATGGCTACTGGCAGAAGATACGGAAGATCTGCGATGAGACCGGGGTGGTCCTGATCTTCGACGAGGTGATGACGGGGTTCGCACGGACCGGGAAGATGTTCGCCTGCGAGCACTGGAACATGGTCCCCGACATCGCGACCTTCGCAAAGGGCATCACTGCGGGGTACGTGCCCCTCGGGGCAACCATAGTGAACAAGAAGATCGCCGACCACTTCGACGAGAAGAGCTTCCCCCACAGCTACACCTACAGCGGCCACGCCCTGGCCTGCGCCACGAGCCTCGCCGTCATCGACGTCTACTACAAGGAGAAGCTGGCGGACAGGGCCGCGGAGATGGGGAAGTACATGATGGACGAGCTCAGGGGGATGCAGGAGAGGCAGCTCGTCATCGGCGACGTCCGGGGGCTGGGACTGTTCATGGGGATAGAGCTCGTCTCGAACCCAGAGACCAAGGAGAAGATCCAGCCCGAGGGGCTCACGCCCGAGGAGGCGAAGGACCCCGAGAAGAACCCCATGGTCTACCTCACCGACAAGGCCAAGGAGAAGGGACTCATCTTCGGCTCCAGCCCGGGGACCGGGATAATCCGGATGATGCCCTACCTGATCATCACCAAGGAGCAGGTGGACGAGGGGCTGAAGCTGCTGGAGGAGACCATAGAGGAGACGGCTAAAAAATTCGGCCTCCCCAAGAAGGGCTAATACCCCCTCTTTTTTCTTTCCGTTTTTTCATAACCCTTTATTAGAACGTATCCCACATCTCTTCCGAACCCCCGCACGGACGGGACTCACACGTGAATGATCAAAGATGAACTTCAACGAGCTATCGATAAGCGACGAGGTCAAGAGAGGCTTGGCTGACCGGGGATTCGAGGAGATGTTCCCCATCCAGGAGCAGGCCATCCCCCCGATGCTGGACGGCAAGAACATCATAGGGCAGGCGAAGACGGGCACGGGGAAGACGGCCGCCTTCGGCGTCCCGATGATCGAGAGGCTTGACTGGGAGGATAAGCGGGTGCAGGGGCTCGTTCTTGCCCCCACCAGGGAGCTGGCGGTCCAGATCGCCATGGACATCTCCAGCTACGGCAACCACACGCCCCTGAGGGTGCTCACCATATACGGAGGGGTCTCCATAGAGAGGCAGATAGACGAGCTGAGGAGGGGGGTCCACATCGTCGTGGGGACCCCTGGCCGGCTCATCGACCACATGAGGAGGGGCACCCTGAGGCTGGATGGCATTAAGAGCGTCGTAATGGACGAGGCCGACAGGATGCTGGACATGGGATTCATAGACGACATCGAGTACATCCTCAGGAATACCCCCAAGGAGAAGCAGATCAGCCTCTGGTCTGCGACCATCGACGACCGCACACTGAGGCTCTCGAGGCGCTACCTCCCCAACTCAGAGATGCTGATCGTCAGCAAGGACGAGATAGCCCTCGAGACCATAGACCAGCGGTACATGATCGTGGCGGAGCACGAGAAGTTCGAGACGCTGAAGCAGCTCATCGACTACATGGACGTGGACAGGGCCCTCATCTTCTGCCGCCGGAGGATTACGGTGGACCGCCTCACCGCGAGGCTGAAGAGGGAGAGGTACGACGCCGAGGCGATCCACGGCCAGCTCAGCCAGGCGAGGCGTGAGAAGGTGCTCAGGGACTTCCGGGAGTCGAAGCTGACGTTCATGGTGGCCACCGAGGTGGCGGCCAGGGGGCTGGACATCGTCGACGTCCCGTTCATCCTCAACTACGACATACCCGACGACCCCTTCATGTACTTCCACAGGATCGGGCGGACCGCCCGGGCCGGGAAGTCGGGGGTCGCCGTGACGTTCGTCACCTTCGATCAGAACTATGAGATGGAGCGGATATCGGCCCTCACGGGGACTCCCATCAAGAAGATGAGCCTGCCGCCTTCCTTCCTTCTCTAAACTATTTTCACAGCACAGGGCTTCCACATGGTTGCTCCTTCAGCCCTGACTTGGTCGGTTTTATAAGCCGATAAACCCGAGTACGGCCTGATCACGTTGTCATCTTATTTCAGCTCTCAGCCGTCGCCCGGGGAGATCGAGGAGAGGGTGAGGGGCTTCGCCTCCTGGTTCGAGGTGGACCTGGACCGGCTGGGTCACAACCTTGAGGAGATCAGGGAGCGGGCCGGTGTTGAGGTCATCCCCTGCGTGAAGGCCAACGCCTACGGTCACGGGCTTGTGCCCGTGGTGGCGTACCTGATGAGGCGGGGGGTGGGGAGGTTCCTGGTGGCTAAGCTGTGGGAGGCGGTGCAGCTCCGGGAGGCGGGGCTGGACTGCGGGATAATAAACATGGATCCGCTGTTCACGGAGGGGCAGTTCGAGGAGGTGGTCTCCCGGGGCGTCATCCAGACGGTGTTCAGGAGGGAGACCGCCGAATGGTTGAGCCGGGCCGCAGTTAAGCTAGGTGTGGAGGCCGAGGTCTTCGTGAAGGTGGACACCGGTCTGAACCGGGTGGGGGTGAGGCACGGGGAGGCCGCGGAGCTCATCGAGTACGTCTCCTCCCTGCCGGGGCTGAGGGTCGGGGGGATGTTCTCGACGTTTACGGAGAGCCACGAGTTCGACGAGGTGCAGCTCTCCCGGATGGTCGCGCTTGACGAGGAGCTGAGGCGAAGGGGGATCGTGGTCCCGAATAAGAGCATGGCGAGCAGTAACGCTCTGTTCCACTTCCCTGAGTCGTACCTGGACGCCGTCAGGCCTGGGATAATGCTCCTGGGTATCTATCCTGAGCCGGGGGACAGGGGATTGGGTATCGAGTTGAGGCCTGCGCTGTCGTTCAAGGCTCGGCTGGAGCACGTGAAGTGGGTGGAGGGGGATGAGGCGGTGACCTATAGCCGTCGGTTTGTGGCTCCCCGGAGGATGCGTGTGGGGACGGTGCACGCTGGGTACTCGGATGGTTATCCCCGTGGGTTGACGAAGACGGGGGTTGTGAGGGTTGGGGGTGAGGTGAGGGCTGTGCTGGGGACGGTTTCGGTGAACCACCACGTTGTGGATGTGGACGGGTTGGACGTGGGGGTGGGGGACGTGGTGGAGCTGATCTCCGGGG
>JAUWDP010000047.1 GCA_030608725.1 Candidatus Bathyarchaeota archaeon | reverse complement strand
CCCCGGCGATCTCCAGGTACATCTCGAAGGAGCCCTCCCTGAACCCGAACCTCCTGTAGAAGTCCGCCATGGAGAGGCCCTCCCCCGCCTCGAAGGGCTTCGCGACGACGAAGTTGCAGGCCCCCTCCTCGAGTACTGGGAGGCCCATCCTGCACTCGTCGATGAAGGCCTCCATGAGGGCGGTGGCCACACCCTTCCTCTTGAACTCCTCGAAGGGGTTGTAGACGCAGTTGAGGAGGATCACCCTCTCCCGGGGCTGGGGGATGAAGGGGACCGCCTCCTCCGGGAGGAAGAGGATCTGGGCCACGGGACGCTCCTCCACATAGGCGATCTTCGTACAGGCTCCGAAGTCCTTGAGCATTCCCCGGAGCCACTCCGCCTTGAGCCTCATCCCCTCCTTCTGCAGAGGGTCGTCGAGCTTGTTATAGGAGCAGACCTTGAAGGCGTCGCGGATCGTGTCCTCGGTTATGTCCCTGATACTCAGCATGCCGTAGAACCCGACGATTAGATGTGCATGGAGGTTTTTTTGTCTGCCGATGATCAATCTCGGTGAAGCAGCCAACTTCAACCTAAATCAGACCTAATTTTCCTTATAGACGTACTCAACGCTTCTAGCTATCTCTAGTAACTCCATATAGTCGAATCCAATACTCGCGCCTATTTTACAGTAGACGGCTTCCGTGCTCCAGTAGATGAGATGTGCATCATCTCCTCCCATCGACCCCAGATAGCCGTTTATGTCTACACCTACAAGTTTTTCTTCGCTGTTTATGTTGCCTCTAGTGGCTTCCAGAGTTTGTTTGTAAGTCTTAAAATGTCGCCATATAGTATACACGATTCCGCCAGCATCTCGTATTAGAGATTCAGAAGAGCTACTGTTGACATACTGCTCCAATCGACTATCATCAATCTTCCCCATCGTATATATGAACCAGACCTGCCTCTTGTCATGGGACAATCTGATCTCATCGGGGCCTCCTAGCTTGGTCGGTAGCTTGACATCGAAATCAACCTGTAAACTAACGTTATGGAGATCACTTTTTGTACTAGAATCCGAGAACGGTGGAATTACTGGGTGTGAAAGTTGTCTCCGGCTCTCTCTATGCTCCATATCTTCCGTAAGAGACGCAGATTGAGCCATCACATAGAATCCCAGAATGAATGATAGCGCAAGAATGCCGTAGCTTACCCTTCTACCTGTAATCATATGTTTCATTACTTCCTGATAATTAGAAGCCTCTCCGACATATAATTCTAGGGAATAAAACCCCCCATACAACAACGTTGAACAAGGTTAATACTACACGGGATGCATCTCGGGCTCCCCACCTCAGATGTACGTTCATATATGAGGTGCCCGCATAAGCAGTGTAATCATCGATTATACAAAGTACGGGTGATGGATGCTGGACCTCTGGAGCTGGATGAGCGCTCTCGTCACGAACTATGGCTACGTCGGCGCGTTCTTCATCTCGCTCTTCGGAAACTTCACGATCTTCTTCCCCGTCCCCTTCGCGATCACCATCTACGCCTTCGGGGCGACCCTTAACCCCATAATCCTCGGCGTGGTCTGCGGCCTCGGCTCAACTATAGGCGAGTTCTCGGCCTACCTCGTCGGCATGGGAGGCCGCAAGGTCCTCGAGGAGCGATACGGTGACAGGCTTGAGAACGCCAAGCGCCTCGTTCAGAAGCACGGGATGGCGGTGGTCTTCATCTTCGCCCTCCTGCCAATCCCCGACGACCTCATCCTCATCCCCCTTGGGATGCTCAGGTACGACATTCGGAAGGTGATGATAGCTGCCTTCTTCGGCAAGGTGGGTATGTGCCTCACCATCGCGTTCGCAGGGCGCTTCAGCTTCGCCTTCGTCAAGGAGATCTTTGAGTCCAGCGGCATCCTGGGAGGAGTCCTCTCTGTGGCCCTCCTCGCGATAATCGTTGTTGGGATGCTGGTCATCGACTGGAGCAAGTTCGTCAACCTTGACGATGTAGAGGAGTAGTCATCGGCAGTTTGTTATGAGGAGGTCGCTCCCTGAGCTCCTGCTGGAGACCTTGCTGCTGATCATCCGCCTTGTTCTGAAAGACTTCACCTCGAAGCCTTTCCCGTCGAAGAACTCCCTGATCTCACGGGTGTCAGAGTTGCTGAGAACGAACCAGACACCTCTCCCGTCGAGCTCCACGCAGAGGTCCCTGAGGCGCTCATGGCTCTCCAAGCCGAAGCCCTCCACGGAGTAGTCGGTGAAGTTCGCCGTCTCGCTGGCGGGGTGGTAAGGGGGGTCCATGTAGCAGAGGTCTCCCTCCTCGGCCACGTCAAGTATGTAGCCAAAGTCCTCGCAGCGTATCTCCACGCCCCCAAGGACCTCACTGGTGGTGAGAACACGCTTCCTCGGAACTATCGTGGGGTTCTTGTAAGTCCCGAAAGGGACATTGAACTCCCCCTTGGAGTTCACCCTGTACAGCCCGTTGTAGGCCGTCCTGTTCAGGTAGAGGAAGAGGGCCGCGTCCTCGACATCGAACAGACCTGGGGAGTTGAACCTCTCCCTGCGCTCGTAGTACTCTGCCTCCGCGTACCTGTACCGTGAGGCCTCATCCATGAGCTCCCGGGGGCTGTCCCTGACGACCCTGTAGAAGTTGATGAGCCGGGGGTTGATGTCGTTGATGGTCCCTCCTCCAGGCGTGATGTGGAAGAAGACGGCTCCTCCCCCGAAGAAGAGCTCGTGGTAGTCACCGTACTCCTCCGGGAAGAGAGAGACTATCCTCTCGACCTGTGTGCGCTTCCCGCCGGCCCACTTGAGGAGGGGTCTCAACTCTTACTCCTGAGAAAAGGGGATGGAGGCTATCTAAAAGCTTAGAGGGCGGTGAAGCCCTCGACGGTGTTGGCGTCCAGCCTCTTCAGCAGCTCTATGACAAGGAGTATGGCATTCTCTACGTCCTCGAGGCTGAGTAGCCCAACGTGGCTGTGGATGTGCCTCGTGGGCACCGAGATGACCACGGAGGGTCACCCCGCCCGGCTCACGTGGATCCTGCCAGCATCCGTGCTTCCCCCGGAGACCTGGCTGAGCTGGAGGGGTATCTCGGCCTCCTTCGCCACCTTGATGACGAACTCCTTCAGAGGCTGGTTGGGGATCATGCTCCTGTCGTATGTGAGGAGGCTCGGCCCCTCCCCCATCTTCGTGGGGGCCTCCTGGGGCTTGATCCCCGGGACGTCACCGGCTATGTCCACCTCCAGAACTATAGCTACGTCCGGGTCGACGACGTGGCTGATGGTTGTGGCACCCCTTAGGCCTACCTCCTCCTGGACCGTGGCTGCGCCGTAGATGGTGTTGGGGTGTTCGATCTTTCCCTCCTTGATGCGCCTGATGGCCTCCATGAAGATGAACGCCCCGATCCTGTCGTCGAATGCCTTCCCCATGGCCACCTTCCCCTCCCGGATTATCGAGAAGGGGCTCCACGGGACCACCGGGTCCCCCATCTTCACCCCCATCTCCTCGACTTCCTCCTTGCTGGAGGCGCCCACGTCGATGAACATCTGCTTCTTTGTCACCACCTTGTTCCTCTCGTCCTGGGGCAGGATGTGGGGGGGCTTCGCGGCGATGACGCCAGGGATGAGCCCCTTGTTGGTGCGTATCGTCACCCTCTGACTGAGGAGGACCTGGTCCCACCAGCCCCCGAGGGGGTTGAATGTGAGGTATCCCTCCTTGGTGATTGTCGAGATTATGAACCCGACCTCGTCGGTATGCCCCGCGAGGAGCACCCGGGGCCTCTCAGAACCTCCCCTGGCGACGAAGGTGACAGTGCCCAGCTTGTCAACGACGACCTCGTCTGAGTAGGGCTCCATGTACGCCTTCGCGATGCCGTTGACCTCCCGTTCAAACCCGGAGGGCCCGAAGGCCTCCATCATCTCCTTCATGAGGTCAAGCGATTTCTTGTCAAACATAACATTCGGAAAAGGGAGGGCTTCTGGGAATTTAGGGGTTGCCCTCCCCGATGACCTTCCGGGCCGCGGTGATGTACCCCGAGTGGCCCAGCATCTGGGTGCGGGGGCGGGTTCTGTTCTCGGCGACGGTGATGTTCCTGAGCAGGAGCTCGATGGTCTCCACCTCGATGAAGGGGTGCTGCTTGAGGGCGTAGACTGTCTTCATGACCTGCTCGATGGTGGGGCTGAAAGAGACGAAGACCCCGCTCCCGGCCAACGCCTCATAGGCATGGTGGACGACGAGCCATGGGGTGGCCAGGTCCAATATGACGGAGTCGACATCTGTCTCCTCAATCCCAGCTGTGATGTCCGCCTCCTTCAACTCTACATATTCCATGAGGCCGGCCCGCTCTATATTCCCGGCCGCCACACCCTGGAACTTGGGGTTGATGTCATAGCTGTAGATCCTGCCCCCCGGCCTCACGGCCTCGGCGAGGGCCATGGTGAGGGCGCCGCTCCCCGTCCCCGCCTCTACGACCCGACTCCCCGCCCCGACGCCAACGTGGAGGAGGATGTGGCCGATGTCCTTGGGGTAGAGCACCTGGGTGCGGCGGTTCGTCTTCATGATCCTGTCCCTGACGAGGGGCTTCAGAGCGTAGAAGCTGATGTTGAGGCTGCTCATGACGGTGGAGCCGTAGGGCCTCCCGATGAGCTCCCCCAGCTCCACGTAGCCCCTGTGGGTGTGGAACTGCTTCCCAGACTCGACCCTCACCATGTAGGTCCTCCTCCCGTCGAGGTAGAGGAGGACGTCGTCGCCCTCGCCTATGACGTTCATCATATCCCCTAGGAGGAGCACTCAGCCATATAATCTTCCCCCCGTGACCTCAGGGGATAAGCTTCAGGGCTTGGTCAGCCTCTCGTCCCACTCCACCCTTCTCCTGAGCTTCTCCAGCCTCTCCTCCAGGGGCTCAAGCCTCTCCGGGTCGAAGGGGACCCAGGCGCTCTCCTCCGAGGGAAATCCGTGGAGTTCCTCGCTCCTGCAAATGGTGACGGTGCACTCCCTGATCCCGTCCACGGTTTCCCCCCAGTTGAGGCAGTCCATCGCTCTGGCCAGCCGGATGAGGGCTATCCTCTTGAAGGGGTCGTCAAGGTCGAAGTCCTCGGCGCGGTCGTAGTTTATCTCAACCTCCCTCCTCGTGTCTGTGTAGACCACGACCTCCCCGCCTTCGAAAGTGTGGCGGAGAGGGTAGAGGTAGCGCCTGAAGACCCTTAGGAGGACCCTCTGCCCCTCGAAGACGACGACCAGCCCCTTCCGCATCCTGTTAACCGAAGGATGATAGAGGGCTCTCTGGGTTTAAGGGTGTCCTTCCCCGGTAGAATATACTTAAAAACTTGGTACAGGGTGTATGGGTTATGGATTTCGGTTATTTCATTAGGCCAGGAGAAAGCTACGAGGGGATGCTGAACCTCGCGAGGCACGCAGAGGAGCTGGGGCTCTACGGGGCCTTCCTCAACGATCATGTGGTCCCCCTCTTCGGGAACAAGAAGCTTCCGTTCCTGGAGTCTTGGACGGCGATCACGGGTATCGGGCTTGAGACCAAGAGGCTCCGGGTGGGTCACATTACCCTCATGAACTCCATGAGGAACCCAGCGATGCTCGCGAAGATGATCTCCACCCTCGAGAACATGATCGGCGGCAGGTACGAGGTCATCTTAGGCGGAGGTTGGATGAGGGACGAGTACGAGGGATACGACCTCATGGGTCGGGGCAGGGGCGTGCCATCCCCTAAGGAGCGGGTCGACAGGGTCAAGGAGGCTGTCCATATCCTCAGGGGGATGCTCAACAACGAGGAGTTCTCCCACGAGGGCAGGTACTGGACGCTGAAGAACGCCATCAACATCCCGCAGCCCGTCCAGAAGAACATCAGGATCTCCATCGGCGCAAGGAAGCCCCGGATGTTCCGCATCTCGGCCAAGTACTGCGACGGGGTCAACATCCAGGGACCACTCCCGGTCCTCAAAAACGGATTAAGCTACGTCCTGCCCGCCCTTGAAAAGGCGTGTAAGAAGATGGACGACTTCTTCTTCTCTGGCTTCGATCATTCACTGGTGCTCACGGACACCGAGGAGGAGTACGACGCCCTCGCGAAGAGGATGGCGGGCGGGAGGGCCTTCGGCTTCGGGGGCCCCACGACCGTGGAGAACATCAAGGAGAACGCCTTCGTGGGAACCCCGGAGGCCCTCGTGGGGAAGCTGAGGAAGGCGGAGGACATGGGGATGAAGCTGATGATAGCCTATGTCAGGCCTGCCTCCAACGTCGAGGAGAGCAAGGAGCGGCTGACCAAGTTTAGGGATGAGGTCATCAAGCGGCTCTAATCTTATAGCTTCACGCTGATCTCTACCCCATCCCAGCCCCCTGGGATGAACTCACTGGTGTAGAGCCCGGAGTCCCTGACATGTTCCAGGTAGTTCCCCATGGCGCGTGAGGAGGACCCGGCGTTGTCGGCAACTATGACGCTCCCGGCGTGTAGCTTGCCCTCCACCAGCTTCAGGTAGTTGAAGTACTCCCACTTGTCGGCGTCGAGGAAGACCATGTCGAACTCCCCCTCCAGCCTCGGGATGATCTCAAGGGCGTCCCCCGTCTCCACGGTCACAGTCGCCTCCAGCTCAGCCGCCTCGATGTTCGCCCTCGCCTGCTCAGCCTCGTCCTCGTCGATCTCGATTCCGATGACCTCCGCCCCCGCTGGGAGCTCCTTCGCCATGAGGATAGTCGAGTAGCCCACGAAGGTCCCGACCTCGAGGATGCGCTTGGGACTGTGGAGGCGGATCTGCTCCACGAGTATCTGCCCCCTCCCCCGCCCTATTATGGGAAGCCACCTCCTCCCCCCAGAGCTCTCTATCTCTCGGAGCACCCTATCAGCCTTGCTCACGTCCATCCAGGGTATTCACGGAGGAGCGTCTTAAGACGTTAACGTTTTGTAACAACTGCTGGAAATGTACCTACAATCCGTGTGACCGTTCAAGAGGGTTTATAAACGAAGCCGGAGGTATGGATTTGAGTGCTAAGGATTTGGCCGCCAACGACCCTATAGGGATCCTGTTCTTAATAGGCACCAACATCTTCGGTGTATACTGCCTCTACAAGATAATACAGGTCGGCTACTGGTTCCTGAAGGACAGGTCCAGCGAAGAAGAGTTCTAGGCCATCTAGATTTAGTTTTTATTCCACCATTCGACTTAGCCAACTGGAGGTTAGTTCTGATGGACGATGAGGTGAGCGGAGGCTACGCAATGTACATCGAGGTCCTGATGTCCGAGATGCCCACTGAGGAGATCGCCAAACTCCTGGAGAGGTCCGTCGAGGACGTCGAGCTCATGGAACTCCAGCTCCTCAACGCCTGGATCCACGAAGACACAGGCGACTACTTCGAGGACCTGCCCATAGGCCCCGATTGGCTGGGGCAGCTCATCTGCGACAGGACGGACGCGATGTCCAAGCGGATGCTGA
>JAUWDP010000095.1 GCA_030608725.1 Candidatus Bathyarchaeota archaeon | reverse complement strand
CGGGGCGCCCCGGGAAGCGGATCGTGCGCGGGTGGAGCGCCAGCCCTTCCGCCTCCGGGGGAGTCCGCGGAGGGGGGGCGGGCTTGAGCCACTCCCTGCTCTTCGCCCTCGTTGCGTTCCTCGCAAACACCGGGAGGGAGGTGACCAAGGGGATCGTCGATATCGAGGGGGACCGGGCGTCGGGGATCAGGACCGTGGCGGTTTCGAGGGGTCCGGCTGCCGCTGCGTGGGTCTCTGTGGCCTGTTATGCCTCGGCGGTTCTGGTCTCGGTGGTCCCGGTTTATCTGGGGCTGGTCTCTTTCTGGTACATTCCCTTCGTGGCGGTCACGGATCTGGGGTTGATCTACCTCTCGGCCTCCCTGCTCAGGGAGCCGAGTCGGGAGAACAGCAGGATAGTTAAAAACCGGGTGCTGCCGTTGATGCTGTCTGGGCTCTTCGGGTTCCTGTTGGGAAGCCTTCTCTGAGAGTTCTCGGGTTTACCTGGATGAAAGGGCGATCCTCTCGACTTCCCGTTTCCTGCGGACGGAGAATGCGTTGCCATCGTTGTTGGCGGCTCCTATGAGCTGGGTGGCGAGGATCTCGTCCAGCGTGAGGCGGTTACTGAATGTGGAATCCCTGATGCCCCGGACGATGAATCTTAGGGCGAGGTCGATGCGGCGCTGGGGGCTGATGTCCACGGCGAGGCGGTAGAATACTCCTCCGTAGCCGATGCGTGTAGTGTCCTCGTTGGGGGCGGAGTTCTCGACGGCCCTGACCAAGGTCTCGACGGGATTCCGTCCCGACCTGAGGTTTATGATCTTGAACGCGTTCCGCACGACGCTGGTGACGCGGGACTTGTCGCCGCCGCTGCCGCCCGGCCTCATGAGGCTGTTGATGAGCCGCTCGACGATGTTCATGTCAGACTTGCGGAACCTCCGGGCCTCATGGCGTCCGCCGGTGTGGGGCAGGTAGATAGGATCTATGTTTAGGTACCTCTCAAGGCCGATGTCCCTGACAGTGATACCGTCAAAGCTCCACTCTCCGAAGAGCATGGGCGACTCAGTTGAAGGCTGGCTCATACAATCACATCAAGCGTTCAATCAAAAGGTGTTTAGCGCATGGGCTTCTGGGCCTTCCCCAACACCAGAAGCTTCAGGGGGACGCCGTTTACAGCGCTGACCTTGAAACGAATTCCCGGGATATCACCCATAGACCTAGCGCGGGGCCCGTGGATCCCCTCGATCAAGACCTCGTCGTGCTCGTCGACGTAGTTGAGGGCCCCGTCTCCGGGGAGGAATGCTGTTGCGAGCCGTCCGTTCTTGATTATCTGGACCCTGACGCACTTCCTGATGGCGGAGTTGGGCTGCTTGGACTCGATACCGACCTTCTGGAGGACGATCCCCCTTCCCATGGGGGCGCCTTCGAGGAGGCCCTTCTTGTCGGTCCTGCGCTTGAGGCGTAGCACGTAGTCCTTGCTCTTGAGGCGCATCTTCTTGCGCACCTTCTTGAGCCTTCGCGCGGCATACATCCCGTTTGCCATGTGTATATCCGGTAAGCCGTCCACTGTGTCAGGTTTAAACTTTACGCATTCTAGCGAAGAGAAATAAAATGGGACGATTGGAGAAGTAAAGATCGAATAATAGTCGCATGAATAATGTTTAGGAGAAAAAGGAGCTAATCTATCGGTTATATAGAACCGTACGTCCTAAGGACCATCTGGAACATCGTGTGATGGGCTATCTCATCGTCTCGAATCGTCTAGAGGAGTTCCCGTAGGACCCAACTACTCGCAGACTTCATAATTTCAGATATCTGCTTGCCCAACTCCTCTTCTATGACCACGTGATCCTCCAAGACCTCACGGACTTGGTCCACCTCCCTCTTAAAGGCCTCATTCGACGGCACCGTCTACTCACGGGAGAGGATCTCAATGATGTTCTTCAGTAACTTGCCGTGTTTCTCGGTGTCCAGTGTGATGTTCAGAAGAAGAATCTTGAGGGGCGCATACGTCAGGTCGTCCACGACTCCCTGGAGCTTCTCGCCGAGCTCCTCTTCAACCTCTTGCTGTTTCAATAGAACATCGTAAAGCTCCTTGTTCAGCTGAGTCAGACCCTGATCTCCCACAATGTTGGTCCAGTACTTCCGCTCGTATAGATGTAGGCCAACGAATATGATTATGTAACCGCCGATCAGGATGGGAACGAGATTCAGGGATCCTCCGAAGAAGGAGGCGTACGTCCCGACGATGTACATGATCGTGCCCCAGATGAAGACGACCGTCGCTCCCAGCTTGCTCTGATTTATAGTTAGTCGGATCAACTTGGCCAATTCATACTTCTATGTCAGAATTAAAAGATTATACGCATCAAACTATGCACAGGCAAGACGTAATCTCTTTTTCCCCCATGTCTCCCCAGCCATTCTCCCAACATTAACTCATCTCGTTTTCACTCATGCACCCGTAAATACGGCATGAAGCGGCTGAAAATGGTGACTTACTCGATGACTTCAGGCTAGAATATACTTTATTTCCCTCTTTTCCTACTTGGAACAAAGCTTTTTATTTCGCATACTATGTTTCAGTGGTAGGAGATATACAAAAATGAGTGGTAGAGAGAAACCACACCTTAACCTGATCATCATTGGACACGTAGATCACGGTAAGAGCACAAGCATCGGCCACCTATTCTACGACGCCGGAGCTATCAGCGAGAAGGCCATCAAGGACTTCGAGGAGGAGGCCAAGGCCCTCGGAAAGGAGTCCTTCAAGTACGCCTGGGTCCTCGACAACCTCAAGGAGGAGCGTGAGAGGGGCCTGACGATCGACCTGGCTTTCTACAAGCTGGAGTCGGACAAGCACTTCTTCACCGTCATCGACTCGCCGGGCCACAGGGACTTCGTCAAGAACATGGTCACGGGAGCCAGCCAGGCCGACGGGGCCGTCCTCTTCATCTCCGCCAAGCGGGGTGAGTACGAGGCGGGCACCAACCCGGGCGGTCAGACCAGGGAGCACGCCTTCCTGGCCAAGACCCTGGGGGTCAACCAGCTGGTGGTGGCCGTCAACAAGATGGACGACCAGTCAGTGAACTGGGGAGAGCAGAGGTACGAGGAGGTCAAGGACGGCATGACACGGCTGCTGAAGATGGTAGGGTACAACACCGACAAGATCCACTTCGTCCCCACATCCGGCTGGGAAGGCGACAACCTCTACAACAAGAGCGACAATATGCCATGGTACAAGGGGCCCACGATACTGGAGGCCCTCGACGAGTTCGAGATGCCCCCGAAGTCAGCTAACAAGCCCCTAAGGATCCCCGTTCAGGAGGTCTACTCCATACGGGGCGTCGGAACCGTCCCCGTGGGGAAGGTCGAGACGGGCACGCTGAAGCTCGACGACGACCTCATCTTCCTGCCTAGCGGGGAGTCGGGCAAGTGTAACACCATCGAGACCCACTACACACGGATGGATACAGCCGGTCCGGGCGACAACATCGGCTTCAACACCAAGGGCATACCCAGGGACAAGATCAGAAGGGGAGACGTAGCAGGTCACACGAGCAACCCGCCGAAGGTCGCCAAGTCCTTCACCGGGAGGATCTTCATCATACACCACCCGACGGCCATAGCCGTAGGATACACCCCGGTGCTCCACATACACACAGCGCAGGTGGCGGTCAGATTCGACGCCCTCCTCACCAAGATCGACCCGCGTAGCGGTCAGACGGTCGAGGAGAACCCCGGCTACCTTAGGACCGGGGACGCCGCCATCGTCAGGTTCGTGCCGCTGCAGCCCACGGCGCTGGAGGTCTACACTGACTTCCCGCAGCTGGGCCGCTTCGCCCTCAGAGACATGGGCACGACCATCGGCGCGGGCGTGGTGCTGGAAGTAGAGGAGTGACCCCAGGGGGGTTCAACCCCCT
The DNA here is from genome assembly GCA_030608725.1 of Candidatus Bathyarchaeota archaeon. Next base: position 1,562 of record JAUWDP010000095.1, on the reverse strand, counting down.
CCATACGTAATGCTTAAGTGAGACGCTCAGGTCAAAGGGATGCGTTCAAGATGGTGAAGCGGGCCAGGATAAAGCTGACGAGCACCGACACCGGCAAGCTCGGTGAGGTCTGTCAGGAGATCAAGGACATCGCCAAGAGGACAGGTGTAAAGCTAGTTGGCCCCATACCCCTCCCGACGAAGAAGCTGGTGGTCCCCACGCGGAGGACCCCCTGCGGCGACGGGAGCAACACCTGGGACCGCTTCGAGATGAGGGTGCACAAGCGCCTCATCGAGGTGGACGCCCGTGAGCGGGTGATGCGGAGCATCATGCGGATCCGGGTGCCCAACGAGGTCTACATCGAGATGGAGATCCGCTGAGCCGTCCAGAGCTCAATTATCCCAATTCTATACACAATTTCTTTTTATTAGAAACCATTCTCCGCGCCCAAAAGGCGAGACTAGGCCCAGAGGATTATCAGCGCGAAGTTGTGGAGGGCGGCCCCCAGCCTGGCCGCGCCGAAGATGAGGGGGAACAGGAGCATCACCTTCCTGCCGTCGAGGCGGGTCTTCCTGATGAAGAGGGCTGGTATGGCGATGGCCACGGAGAGCATGAAGGCGTCGAAGGGGAGCCAGAGGTTGTTCTGGGCGAGGTTTACCGTGAACTGATTGAACTCCCTGATCATGGGATTCAGGAGCCCTATCCTCGTGGAGAGGTGGTCCAGGGCTATGCCTACGGCGACTAGCCTGTAGGCGATCCCCTCTATGTTCGCTGGTATCCTCAACATTCAGTGTGGAAATGTGGATTTTTTATTAAAACGATTCTGGGGGCCTAGGAGGGGTCTCTTTTCCAGTTCCCTGACATGGATCCGGGAAATCTACTTAGAGTCTATTCCGCCCCCGATTCGGGGACGGAGACTAGGAACGCGTTTATCAAGGCGCTCAGGAGCATGGCAGTCCCCATCATCAGCCACGGGAGCATCGGGCTGTACTCGTAGACGTAGCCCCCGACTATGGCCCCCAGGATGGAGGGGATGGCGAGGACCGCGCCCATCCCGGGTCCGCCTCCTGCGCTCCCCCTCAGGTTGATTACGAGCATGCCCTGGCCCAGGGCCGCCATGACCCGCCCCCTCATCTCCGAGGGGACCATCTGGGCCATGAGAGCGGGGGCTCCCGATGTGAGGATCGAGTTCGCCATCGTCAGGGCGACGAAGATGAGGGTGACGTCCCAGAACCCCCTGCTGAAGGGGAAGAGGAGGAGGGGGATGGCGGCAGCTGCCAGGGCTGCCGTGAGGGTCCTCTTGGTGCCTATCCTGTCGACGATCATGCCGGCGGGGAGGAGGAGGACGACGTTCGCCACCGCCGCGATGAGGAGGACTGTCCCCCACTGGAGCTTGGTCATCCCGAGAACCTGGACGCTGTAGATCACCCAGTAGGAGGCCATCATGTTGTTGAAGAAGAAGCCCAGCACCAGCATCACGGCGAAGGCCTTCAGCCCCCGGGGGAGCCACGCCAGTACCGCCAGCATGTCCCTGTACGAGTCCACGAGCATCCTGAGGACTCCCGGGTTTGCCTCCTCACGCT
>JAUWDP010000260.1 GCA_030608725.1 Candidatus Bathyarchaeota archaeon | reverse complement strand
CTACCCCCACTTGGAGACCATGGAGGCATTGATACTGGGGACTCCCATCTACTACGACCACGTCAGCTCCCGGACGAAGCTGTTCATTGACCGGCTCCACTACTACAGCAGGACTCACGGCGAGGAGTACCGGAAACGTTTCCCCGACGGAGTCAAAGCGGTCACAGTCATCACCCAGGGTGCGGGGAACCCGGACAGGTACGACTACGTTCTGGAGTGGATGAAGGGTCGGTTGGAGTACTATTGGAACATGGAAGTCGTCGCCAGCCTGAAGGCCGAGTCCACGGGCAGTAATCCGGTTCAGAAAAGGGACGAGCTCCTAGAAAAAGGCAGGGAGATAGGTAGACTGCTCTGATTAACCAGTCAGGCTGATGTTAATCTTCGGTGTGCCCTCGAACGTGTTCTCGACGTAGCATCTGTGAGCTGCTTCAAGGGCGCCCTTACCCTCCTCCTCGTTCAGGTCTCCTCGGATGTCTATCTGTATTTCGATTCCTGCTAGGGGGGACAGATGAATAAAATTAACATGTCGATTCAAGTTATAATATCATTATAGTGTATCCTAATCCTCTTTTTTGATCCGGTCGATCGCTGCGCGTATCTCCTCTGAGAGCCTCTTGGCGACGGTCATGTGGTCCCGCGGCTCCTCCTCCCAGTACCTGTTGACCATCTACCCGATGCGCGCGCAATGATTATCTTTAGTGACGCCAATCCCTTTGCAGATGTTATCGTCTACGCTGGTAGATCAGATCCTTCGGCTCCTCCTCGCCGCCGCGTTGGGTGCCCTCATCGGGCTCGAGAGGGACCTCAAGAAAAAACCGGCGGGGATCAGGACCCACATGCTTGTCTGCCTAGGAGCATGTGTCTACACATTGATATCTGTCTCCGAATTCCCCCTGGACTCTGCGAGGATCGCTGCAGGGATCGTCGCGGGAATCGGATTCCTGGGTGCGGGGGCTATTATCGGGAGCCAGGACGGTGTGCACGGCCTAACCACAGCGGCGGGAATATGGGTCACAGCCGCTGTAGGGTTGGCCCTTGGGACCGGAAGCTACGTCATCGCAGCCGTATCGACGCTTCTTGTGGTGGTAACCCTCTTCATTAATATCGAAATCTGAAACCTGCCACTCAATGCGCGCGCTCCGGATCGCTATCGCCGGAACCCCCTCCTAAACGTTAAGCGATCCTATGCTCTATATCTCGACAATATGTCCGAAGAATATGATCTACTCATCAAGAACGGGTCCATCGTCGACGGCACCGGCGATCCCCAATATAAGGGGGACCTCGCAGTGAAAGGGGAGCGGGTAGCCGCCATCAGCAAGGAAGAGAGGCTGAAGGGCGACTTCGCTCGTGTGTTCGACGCAAAAGGTCTGGCAGTCTCTCCCGGATTCATCGACGTCCACAACCACGTAGACCTTAGCATCCTCTATTATCCGAAGGCTGATAGCTTCGTCCGCCAGGGGATTACCAGCTTCGTGGGTGGCCACTGCGGCGACAGCGCTGGCCCCTACAACGAGTTCATCGGGGAGCCGTGGTTCTACGTAGACGTCTATCAGGACGTGAGGCCCACCATGGGGAGGGGTGAGTGGCTCATCCCCAGGGACGACTTCAACGTTGTGCACAAGGAGCTCTACGGCTGGGAGGTGGACTGGGACACCATGGGAGGCTACTTCAAGAAGGTGGAGAAGACCGGCCTCGCGCCAAACATGGTTCCCCTCGTAGGCCACGGCGACATACGCAGCTACGTGATGGGAAACGACTACAAGCGCTACGCCAAGAAGAGGGAGATCACGGAGATGAGGAAGCTCGTCGAGCAGGCGATGGAGGACGGATGCAGGGGCCTCAGCGTGGGCCGCACATACGAGCCAGGGCGGTGGGCCAGCTTCGAAGAGATCCTCGCCTGTGCCAAGGTCGCCGCACGGTATGGGGGCATCTACAACAGCCACTGCCTCAGGAGCGAGCCGAGGGGAGACAAGAAGCCGGAGGAGGCGAATGTCAACCCGGTCTACGGCGTGCTTGAGGCCATCGACGTAGGCAGGAAGGCCAAGATGTCCGTCCAGATCTCCCACCTGGGGAACCGTTTCGTGGTTACCCCGCCCGACAACAAGATCATGACCGAGGCGGCGGTGAAGGCCACACTTCAGGTCATCGACGAGGCCAACGAGGAAGGCCTCGACGTCAACTTCGACGTCATCCCCCATCATAACACGGGAGGCATCTTCACGTCGCCCCACTTCGTCGGCCTCTTCCGGAAATGGCTGAAGATCGCAGGGAGCCCAGAGCAGCTGGCCAAGGCCCTGGAGATGCACGACCTCAGGGACGAGATCAAGGAGCAGATAAACACTGGGAAGGTGATGATGATCAACCCTAAGCGGACCCCCGACTGGGCCGAGAAACGGATCATCAAGATACATAAGGACGAGAGGTTCGTCGAAAAGACCGTGGCCGAGATCGCCAAGATACTGGAGATAAAGCCCGTCGACGCCCTCTTCGAGATCCTAAAGGGAGATCCCTGGGCCATGTCCTACAGCATCAGGAACAAGACCGACTGGATCAAGCTGGAGTACTACAAGCACCCGAAGATGATGGTGGGCTGCGACACGTTCGCCGTGGACGAGAAGGCGAAGGGCAGGCACCCCACGTGGATGCTGCCCAACCAGAACGCCTTCGGCGGCTTCCCCGGCTACCTGCGCAGGACCGTTAGGGAGACAGGGATGCTGACGCTGGAAGAGGCGGTCCGCAAGGTCACCAGCTCCCCCGCCAGGAAGTTCAAGATGACCGACAGGGGCGTCCTCAGGGAGGGGGCGTACGCCGACATAGTCGTCTGGAACCCTGAGACCATCACGGACAAGGGGGACGCGATTGAGCCC
>JAUWDP010000314.1 GCA_030608725.1 Candidatus Bathyarchaeota archaeon | reverse complement strand
CTCCACGCTGGGGGTCGTCAGCGTGAGGACCTGCATGTCGACGCCGCACCGGTCCATGGCCTTCAGCCTGTCCTCGATGACGACGTGGGGGCCCACCACGATGTTGTAGTCTCCCTCGTGTGGACGAGGAGCCTGCCCTGGTCGTCTGTCTCGACCCGTGCGTAGCCCTCCCCCCTACTCAGCTCGTCCATGTATCCCTTCGGGTAGAAGTGGTTATGGAAGTCTATGTTCAAGTTTTGATCTCCTTGACCTCAGATGTTGGCAGGATATAAAAGCCGGGTGGGCATGTACATGTGCCCAATCTGGTAATCGGCTTCAATAGATTTATAAAGGATTAATATTCCACCCTAGAAATTGGGTGAAGATTGACCATGCCAATCTGTGAGATTTGCGGTATGGAAGTCATCAAGGTGACGGAATGCTCCCAGTGCGAGTCCAAGTTCTGCGACGAATGCGGGGACCTTAAGCGTAAACTCTGCTACGACTGCGTAGGATGGGAAGATGAGACTGACTCCGAGAGCGTTGACGACGTCGACGACTGGGCAGACGGATGGGACGACGGCGAGCCCAACTAGACAGAGGTCACCACTCATAAGCCAATAGCATTTTTCTCATTTCACCGCCAACCCAGACGGGAGTCCAGATACCATAGGAAAGATTCTTTACGTCTTACTGATCTATACCTTGAGTCAATGGCAGAACATGGTGCCCCGGGACGTGTAAGCTTCGGACTAGGGGACGCCCTGAGACTGGGCTACGAACACATCAAGAAACGGCGGGACCGGGCGCTCATCAACATCGCATCGGTCGCCCTGGGGATCGCCTTCCTCACAACTCTCCTCCTCACGGACTCCTTCTACAGGGCCTTCGTCGCCGCTGGGGGAGCCCACCTGAGCATAGAGTCCTACCAGTACTGGCTTATGTTCGTCGCCCTCATCGTCTCCGTCGTCGGGATAACGAACGCTGTCCTAATCTCGGTCTACGAGAGGTACAAGGAGATCGGGACCCTGAAGTGCATAGGGGCCATGGACAGGCACATCCTCCTCCTCTTCCTCGTGGAGTCCCTCATCCAGGGGGGAATAGGCGGCGTACTGGGGTTCATCCTGGGAGTCATCGGAGCCCTCATATCCACAGGCACCACGACCGGCTTCGACATCATCCTCAAGGTCCCTGCAACCGAGATCCTGACCCTCTTCCTGGGATCGACGTTTCTCTCGATATTCCTCTCAGTGATTGCGACCATATACCCCGCGCGCCACGCTGCCAGGCTCAACCCCGTGGAGGCACTAAGATATGAGCTTTGACATAATAATCCAGCTTGAGGACCTGACCCGTCACTACGAGATGGGCGGAGTCCAGATAAAGGCCCTTGACGGCGTCGACATAGAGATCAACAGGGGAGAGTACATCTCCATCGTGGGGCCCTCAGGATCAGGGAAGACCACCCTGTTCAACCTCGTAGGCGGCCTCGACCGGCCGACCAGGGGGAAGGTCTACATCGACGGCGTCGACATCTCCCAGCTAGACGCCTACGAGCTCGCCTGGCTCAGGTGCCGCAAGATAGGCTACATCTTCCAGACGTTCAACCTGATACCCGTCCTCACCGCCCTGGAGAACGTGTCACTGCCCACCGTCTTCGCCGGGGTTCCCAGGGACGAGGGGCTCGAGAAGGCCCAGAAGCTCCTGACATCTGTGGGCCTCGGGGAGAGGGTCCACCACAGGCCCGGGGAGCTATCCGCAGGCCAGCAGCAGCGGGTTGCCATCGCCCGGGCTATGGCGAACGACCCGGCGATAATCCTGGCGGATGAGCCCACCGGGAACCTGGACCTGAACACCGGGATGGAGATCATCGACATCCTCCACGGGCTCAACAGGACCCGGGGGATGACCCTGATAGCGGCCACCCACGACCTCAAGATGATCACCGCAAGCGACCGCGTGGTCTGGATGCGGGACGGCGCAATAGAGAAGATCGAGAGAGGCTGAGTCAGTCCTTCCCGGACCCGATGACCCTGGTCTGGCTGGTGCTCCACCTCATGATTATCATCCTCACCAGGGACCCCACCTCGTGGGACCACTGCCGCTCCCCCACCGAAGACATCTTCACATCCACCTCCTTCACGTCGTTCTCCGTGATGATCAGCGTGTTCCGGGTGTAGAGCTCCCCGACGGTGGGGCTCGTCGAGGAGAAGACGAAAGAGATATTCACC
>JAUWDP010000189.1 GCA_030608725.1 Candidatus Bathyarchaeota archaeon | reverse complement strand
GGCGGGGAGGCTCAGCCTGACGGGGGAGGCCTCTGGGGGCAGGACGTTGGTGAAGTTGTCCGTCGCTGGGTCCGGCGCCCAGTAGTAGGTGGGCTCTGGCCTGGTGGGCTCAGGCTCCTCGGGCTGGTCGGGCTCTTCCTCAGGCGCCACCACCTCGAAGAATCCGGATTGGCTGCCAACCCGTACGAAGTAGCTCGCGGGAACCTCGTAGGTCGTGTTGATCTCCACGGTCTGGGTGCCCTGGGGCCCGATGGTCACCGTGCGGTCGAATATGTCCTCCTCGATGTAGAACCTGATGGAGTCATTGACCTCTACGTGGTTCGGGTTGTAGGCCTCGACGCTTATCCAGATAGGGTCCCACGGTGCGATCATCGCTGGATATATGCTCAGGCCTATGATCTCTAACCCTGCCCTGTCCACGTAGAATATGTCGCTCAGGTTGCCAGCGTAGACGTAGTATCCTCCCTGTTCCTGGCGGACTATGTCGAATGTTATCTGCCTGGTCTCGTTGGCTGCCAGGGCGACCTCCATAGAGGCCTCGTGCTCCCCTGAGACCCTCAGCTCGAGGTCGTAGATGCACTCCGACTCCCCCAGATTCCTGAGGAGCACCCTGGCCTCCACGGCTTCCCCGGCGTAGACCGACTCCCTGCTCAGGTTCAGCGCCTCTACCATTACACGGCAAGGCTCGACAACCGTCTCTCCAGTCTCATGAGGAGTCTCTGCCTCCGAGGCTGACTCGCCGGGGTCCTCGGCCGATTCTGGAGAGCCCTCTTCCTGAGCCTCTGGTTCCTCCATCCCGGGTGGCTCCGCCTCCGACTTCACGGGCGTGCCCGACTCGTCGGAGACTTTCGGGATGTATATCTTGTAGGCCCCGACGGCGATCGCTCCCACCACTATGATAATGGCCAGAATCTGGATTGACGGGATCGTCCTTGAGGCGCTCACGGGGTCCACCCCTTTCCTTTATCAGGGTTTCTAGACGATCGGAGAGGCCCGGTATATGAGAAATATTCTGGATGACTGACACCGGTCTGAGATCCATCGACTCGTGGACGCTTTTCGGGTCACGGCTGATGATAAGACATAATTAGAGTGTTGAAAGGAAACCAACTGGATGTTCAATGGTTTCTGATATGCATGGCTTGGGGGTTGAGGTCCCCTCCAGGAAGAATCTGGTCGTGAGGAGGCTGAGGAACGTCACGCGGGAGCAGAGGGAGCGGGCCCTCGCGGCGACGGAGTACAACGTCTTCTCCTTCCCCGCGGAGCTCTTGGTGGTGGATTATCTCTCAGACTCGGGGACCACGGCGATGACCGACAGGCAGTGGGCCTCCCTGATGCACGGGGACGAGAGCTACGGGAGGAACACCGGCTACTACGTCCTGCTGGACGCGATAAGGGACACCTTCGAGAGGGGGGACGGCAGGAGGAAGGCTGTGGATCTCGTGCTGGGCGGCGAGGACGACGTGGAGCGGCTGTTGGACGAGCTCTTCCTCCAGAACGTCGAGGGGGGCTTCGTCAACGGCGGCATCTACCAGCTGACAAGGCCGAACGCGTTCATCGTTCCCCAGGGTAGGTGCTCCGAGCACCTATTGTTCTCCACGCTGAACAGGGTCCTCAGGGAGAGGGATCCCGAGAAGGACCATTACATTCCGAGCAACGGGCACTTCGACACCACCGAGGCCAACATCCGCAACAACAGCATCCACCCCGTCAACCTGTTCTCAAGGGAGATGTTCACGGACTTCCCCGTCGAGAGGATCCGGGAGGAGAACCCGTTCAAGGGCGACATGGACGTGGAGAAGCTCGAGGAGCTCATAGATGAGAAGGGGACCGATGCGGTGCCCCTGATCTACCTGACGATCACCAACAACACGGCGGCTGGTCAGCCAGTCTCCCTCCTGAACATGGAGGAGGTGAGGAATGTGGCGGCCAGCTATGGCATCCCCCTCTTCTACGACGCCTGCAGGTTCGCCGAGAACGCCTACTTCATCAAACGGTACGAGGAGGGCTACGGCGACGCGTCCATCCCCGAGATCGTGAGGGAGATGTTCTCCCACGCCGACGGGTTCACCATCAGCTTCAAGAAGGACGGCCTGGCGAACATGGGGGGAGGGCTGTTCTTCAGGGACCGTGGGGTCTTCCACTGGAAGTACTCCGGCGACGCGGACATCGGGACCCTCCTCAAGGAGACGCAGATACTGGTGTTCGGGAACGACTCATACGGGGGCCTCAGCGGCAGGGACATCATGGCACTCACCCTCGGCCTCTACGAGGTGGTCGACGAGGGCTACCTGGGGGGACGGATAGGGCAGGTGAGGTACCTGGCCGAGAGGCTGGCCCTCAACGGTGTCCCCGTGGTGCTGCCCCCTGGGGGCCACGCCGTCTACCTGGACATGGACGGGTTCTTCGAGGGCACCAACATGAAGATGGAGGACTTCGGCGGGGTGGGCCTCACCCTGGAGCTGATAAGGCACTACGGGATAAGGGCGTGCGAGCTGGGGCCCTTCGCCTTCGAGTGGGATCTGAGGACCCCCGAGGAGAGGGAAGGGATCATGAACTTCGTGAGGCTCGCGGTGCCCAGGAACGTCTACGGCGTGGAGCACCTGGACTACACGGTGGCGGCGGTGACAGAGCTGTACAGAAATAGGGGGGAGATACCTAGGGTCGAGGTGGTGAGGGGGAGGGAGCTGCGCCTCAGGCACTTCCAGTCGGGCCTGAGACCCATATACAGTCGCGGTTAGGCGAGGCGATCTGCTGAATCGCAACCCCCCGGTTCATGAACTGTGACGGGGCTCGCTGGCGTGGGTGATCGAAGAATTATCTTCAGTGGAATGTGAAAGGTGCGTCTAGAAGCGATTGTACCTAGGGGGGAAGCACCTTATTTAAACGGATTATGACGGCCATCTCTGTAGGTGAAGAAAGTTCAAATAGTCCATTCTTGCGCACGGTATGTTAGTCTTTTTTCTGGCTGTATGTGTATAGGGCGCCCGCGACGAAGAGTATGCCGACGATGATGGTCGCGTAGGATCCGATGTCGATGTTCCAGTTGAACAGGTCGCGTGCGCCGACGAGGATGATCACCAGCCCTATGAGGATGCCGAAGATGGAGCCGCCGTGGGGGAGGCCGAAGCACATGTCGCGGCCCTCGGGCTGGCCGATCCTTCTTCTCCCGGAGCGGAGGTTGGCTCGGCATTTGACGCAGTACTGGGTGTCCTCTTCGTTCTCCGTGCCACATTCAGAACAGTAAACCATGGTCCATTTCTCCCGCTAAATGTAAACGAGTATGGACGTTCATAAGCTTTATGTCAACATCTGAACGTTGTGCGTGCGACCCTGGCTTGCGAGGGTGAGCCGTTGAGAGATCCGGTAGACCAAGCCCTGTGCATGCAGCCGCTGGGGTAGGGCGTGTCGTCTATCCGTCAAAGCGTGTGTGTGGGGGCGGAGGGTCGTTTGCGGACGGTCGGTGTTGAGCTTTTTTCAGTGTTGTCCCTTTGTGGTTATCCTGTTATACCACTGCGTGTATGTGATCGTGGAGTGCAAGAGGAGGGTGACGGTTGGCCTTGGATGCGAGGGGCGCCGTGATGAAGCAGATGACTGTGTCCACG
>JAUWDP010000059.1 GCA_030608725.1 Candidatus Bathyarchaeota archaeon | reverse complement strand
CCCCCCCGCACATCCTCCCGATGATCACCAGCTTACGCGCAAAGTCCTCACCCCCCAGGTCATCCCGTGGATCCGGCTCCGCGTACTCCCTCGGCGGGCTCATCGCCTCCCTGAGGGCCACCGACAGCGGCCTCCCCTCGTTCAGCCTCTGGCTCAAGTAGTTCATCGTCCCGCTGAGGCACCCCGTCACCCTCTCGAACCCATCGCACCCCAGCCTCTCCACCATGTCCGGCACACGCAGCCCCGCACCCGCCGTCGTCCCAATATCCAGAATCCTCCCCTCCTCCTCCGCCCTATCCATCAGCCTCCTGAACTCTGGGTAGGACGAGTCCGCCACAGGCACCTTGTTCGACGTCACCACGTGGGCGAGCCCCAGCGCCTCGTACAGAAGGTCATACGTCTCCGCCGCTGTCACGTCCACCAGGGCGTCCACCTCTGTGCTCCTCAGGGCGTCTAGCATATTCTTCGAAAAATCGTGTTTCCCCTCAAGTCCTGAAAGACCGCTACCGGAGCCCTTCAGCTCCAATATCCCAGCCAACTCCTCCCCGCTGAAACCCCCCTCACGGGACACCGCCCCGCTCGTGTCCGCCAGCGCCACCAGCTCAACCCACGGCCTGCCCACGCAGCGCCTGACAAGCTCACAGCCGATGGTGCCAACGCCCAGCAGGGCGACCTTCAGGGGAACCATAGAAAACCCTACAGGTACCCCTTCTCCCGCATGAACTCGGCGTTCTGCACCGCCCCGGCCCCAGCCCCCTTCTCCAGGTTGTCACTGGTCACGATGTATGTGAACCCGTTCTCCACGTGGGGGATCTCACTCAACCGCCCCACTAGGGTCACCATGAACCCACTCTCCTTGTGGAGCTTAGGCTGGGGCATGTCAACCTCATCGAAGACCAGTATCGGCCACTCGGCGTTGGTGGGCAGGTCCAACTCCTGGGGGGCCGACCTGAAGCCCTCAAGGGCCTCCCTGATCCCCTCCAGCGTCGCCGGGCGGACAGTCTCCACGTCCACCACCTCCGTGTGCACCCTCTCCACGTAAACCCGCGTACAGGTAGGATGGATCTCTACCTCCGACTCCACGATCCTACCGTCCACCAGCTCCCCCAGGATCTTGTTGGTCTCTTGGATGACCTTCCCCTCCTCGCCCTCAATCCACGGGTAAACGTTCATCTCCACCATCTTCCTGTATGGAGAGTCAGCCCTCAGCCCCTTCTCCCCCGCCCCCGACAGGCTCTGCATCGAGACCATGCGCACCCGCTTCACGCCGAAGGCGTCCATGATGGGCTTCAGGGACATCACCAGGCCCACCACCGTGCAGTTGGGCCCCGGCACGATGAAGCCCTTCCAGCCCCTGTTAATCCTCTGGGCGTCCACCAGCTCGATATGACCGGGGTTGACCTCCGGGATCAGCACGGGGCAGTCGTCCTCGTAGCGGTACGCAGAAGCGGTGCTGAACACCGGTATGTGCTCAGCGAACCTGGCCTCCACTCCCTTCGCCACGCCGGATGGCAGGGCGCTGAATGCGAGGTCGTAGTCCTCGGGGTTCACCTTGCCCGTGTTCTCCACTGTCATCTCCATAATGTCGTCCGGGGGCATTTCATCGAAGAAGACTGTGCCCTCGACGGCGTCCCTGTAGCTTTTCCCCTCAGATCTCTCCGAGGCCGCAAGGCAGGATATCTCGAACCACGGGTGGCCCACCAGGGCCTCCACGATGTTCTGGCCGGCAGCGCCGGTCGCCCCCATTATACACGCTCTTTTCTTTTCCATTTTCACTCACCCGAAGAACTCCCCATAGACGGCGCCCACCGCCAGGAGCAGGTCATCGTCGTCCACGCTGAACCTAATAATGTTCTCACTGTAGGGCTGCGTCGCCTGCTCTATGTTCACCCCGTGCCTTGCGATGACGCTCGTCACCCGGCTCAGGAACCCCCGGACCCCCTTCATCCCGGAGCCCACGATGCTGAAAGTCCCCTTCCTCCCCTCCAGCGCAGAGACGTTCACAGCCACCTCCAGGCTCCCCAACGCCTCCATCGCCGCCCCCACGTGATCCTCAGGCATCAACAGCGAGATCTGATAACCCGAGATGCTGATGTACCGCACGTCCACACCTACCTTGGCCAGCGCCTCGAAGACACGCGCGTAGACCTCAGTCGGCGTCCGGGACTGGGTGGGCAGGAAACGGATCCCCCACAGATTCCTCTGGAAGCTAATCGCCTTGGGCCTCCCGTACCACGCCCCGTTCCCGTTGCCGTCCTCCGGCCCGATCACGGTGCCATGGGCCTCCGGGTCGGTGACGTCCTTCACGTGGAACCTGATGTCCCCCATAATCAGGGGGTTGAGCACCTTGTAGTGGACCACCTTGATCCTCTCCTCCCGCATCAGCTCCGACGCCTCCACGTAGCTGAGGTAGGGGATCACCTCGGGCTCCGGCAGCTCCCCCAGCTTGCCGTTGACTGGCGAGTGGATCACCTCCTCAAGGAACTTGGGGTCGATGGTCATCAATCCCTTCTGGTCCACGTACTTCACCACCGACTTCGCCCCCAGGCAGTAGGCGACGCAGACCGCCGTGTCGTCCGAACCTCCCCGGCCCAGGATGGAGATCCTCCCCGACCCGCTCCTCCCCGAAAACCCGGCGACAATCGGTACCACCGAGCCTTCGATGACACTCCCCAGCTTAGCCTGCACGTTCTCCCGGGTCCTCTCCAGGTTCACCAGGGCATCCCTGTAGTTCTCATCGGTGACTAGGAGCTCCTCCCCGGCGAAGACGCGGCTCTCCATCCCCCTCACCTCCAGGTGCTCCGCGAGGACGTGGCAGCTGAAGTTCTCGCCCCGGGACACGGCGAAGGCGTAGGCAGAGTCGTTGAGCTCCCCCGACGACCCGATGTAGCCCAGGGTATGCTCCAGCTTCTTGAACTCGTCCCTCTGGGCCTGGGTGGCCTCGACGCCCTCCGGAAGCGCCTCAGCGTATATCTTGAGCAGGTCCTCCACGAACTCCCTGAGGACGAACCCCTCCTCGTAGAGGACCATGTCCACGGCGTCGATTATCATATCAGTCACGCCCTTCATGGCCGAGACAACGGGCAGCGGGAGGTTTCCCCTCTCCAGCTCCTTGGCCGCCAGATCTGCGACGAGACCGAAGTCCTCCCTGTTCTTGAGTATTGATCCACCGAACTTCAGGACCCTGACGTTCATCCCCCGTGCGCCCTCCCTCAGTTCCTTCCCGTGCGGCCCAGCGCCTCGGCGACGCTGGCAAGATCCGCCTCAACCTTCACAGGCCTGTTCGCGTACGAGGGGGTGATCCCCTCGATGGTCCCCGTGTGGTACTTCACCGAAATGTCAGGGTCCTTCAGCAGATTACCCGTGAGAATGCAGACCACGTCCTCTCCAGGGTCGATCACGCCGCTCTCCACGAGCTTCCTGGCCCCCGCCACAGAAGCCGCTGAGGCTGGCTCGCATCCTATCCCACAGCCGTCCACCAGAGCCTTGGCGTCCAAGATCTCCTGGTCCGAGGCCTGGTCGACGACGCCCTCCGTCTCACGGATGACCCTTAGGGCCTTCTTCCAGCTCACAGGGTTACCTATCTTGATGGCTGACGCCACCGTCTCAGGCTTGAGGGCCTCCAGCGACTCTCCGCCCCCTCTCCAGAGCCTGTAGAACGGGTTCGCCCCCTGGGCCTGGATGGAGGCTATACGGGGCACATCGTCTATCAGCCCCAGCGACACCGCCTCCCTCAGTGCTTTCCCGAAGGCCGAGGTGTTCCCCAGGTTCCCCGCGGGGACGACGATCCAATCGGGGGGCCTCCATCCCCTCTGCTGCAGCATCTCGAAGATGATGGTCTTCTGCCCCTCTATCCGCCAGGGGTTCACCGAGTTTAGGAGGTAGAGCCCCAGCTCGTCTGAGGCCTCCTGGACGATGCGCATGGCGTCGTCGAAGTTGCCGCTGACCTGGAGCACCTTTGCGCCGTACGAGAGGGCCTGGGCCAGCTTCCCATAAGCGATCTCCCCCTCGGGAACGAAGACGACACATTCTAAACCTGCCTGGGCGGCATAGGCGGCGAGGGAGGCGGAGGTGTTCCCCGTTGAGGCGCACGCCACAATCTTGGTGCCCAGCCTCCTCGCCTCGGAGATGCCCACCGTCATCCCCCTGTCCTTGAATGAGCCCGTGGGGTTCTCACCCTCATGCTTCATGGCCAGGTTGCCGAGCCCCACGTACTCGCTCAACCTGGGGTGGGTGTACAGGTTCGTGTTCCCCTCGGACCTTGAGACGATGTGCCGCTCATCGAGGGACGGGTTGACGATCTCCTTGAATCTCCAGACACCGCTGCTGTAGGGTGGTTTGAGGGTCCCTAGCCTCCCATTGAAGATGCTCCTGTGAACGGCCTTGAACTCGTGCACGACCTCGAGGAGCCCCCCGCAGTCGCACCTGAAACGACTCCCAGGGGAGTAGGTCTTCCCGCACTCGATACAACTGAACTCTGATACCATCTATATCACTCTCGCTCCCAGCTTGCTCGGCCGAGTGAGTATGACTTTGCTGTCAACGTCGACATCTCCGAAGGCCTTGGCCATGGCCTCCCCGATCTCCTCCGAGTTCTCCCCGACGGCGAACAGGGACGGCCCCCCACCGGCTATTGAGCAGCCGTACGCCCCGGCGTCGAGGGCGGCTTGCTTCACGTTCCAGAAGTTGGGTATCATCTCTGCCCTGTAGGGTTCTATGAGGTGGTCGTTGATGCTCCTCCCGAAGAGCACGGGGTCACCGACCGCAACGGCGGCCACCATCCTCGAGGCGTACCCCACGTTGAGCACCGCCTCCTTGAGCCCCACCTTCTCCGGCAGCAGGGACCTGGCCAGCCTCGTCTTGTTCTCGTAGTGGACATCGGGCAGGACGACGACAATCTCAACGTCGGGAGGGTCCAGCCGGATTACCTCGTATTCATGCCCCACCATCGTGAACCCCCCCAGCAGCGACGCGGCGACGTTGTCCGCGTGGGGGCTCCCCGAGACGGCTCCCTCCCCCACGGCCGCCAGATGGACGTACTCCTTCTGAGACAGCTCAAGCCCGAGCATCTCACGGACCCCGAGGGCGGTCGCCGCCGCCGAGGACCCGGAGGAGCCCATCCCCTTCCCGATGGGCACCCTCTTCTCAATATGAATCCTGAAACCGTGATCGAGGCCGCGGCTCTCCATGGCGTATAATGCGACGGCCCCAGCGCTGTTCGACTCGGCCTCCACGGGTATCGTGCTCGCCCCGTCTCCTGAGGCCGTGATCTCGACCTTCCTCTCCGGAATCACCTCTAGGCTTACAGTGTCACCTATACCGTCGAGGGCTATACCAAAAACGTCGAACCCAGGGCCAAGGTTAGCAATAGAAGCGGGCGCGTACACGCTGATCTGTTTTATAGTCACCTGGCACCCCGTTCACCTTGCCAGCCCTGAAAACGCCTCCTGCGTTAATAAGTTTTCTGGATAAGTATCCCAATACACTATTTGAGAGACAACTCCCGCGAATTTAATAACATCCTGAACCCGAACTTGATACGATCAAATCTTGACGAAACGTTTTCCGGAGGGGTTCCTGTGGGGCACGGCCACGTGCTCTTTCCAGGTCGAGATGGGCAGGGGCAGGCCGAGTAAGGGCTCCGACTGGTATGCATGGGTCCACGACAAGGAGAATATAAGGCGTAAGATAGTGAGCGGCGACACCCCGGAGGACGGCCCGGGCTCCTGGGAGCTATACGGCGAGGACTTCCGCCTAGCTAAGGAGGCGCTTGGGAACAACGCGGTCAGGCTCTCCATGGACTGGGCCAGGGTCTTCCCTGAGCCCACCACAGAGGTCAGCGCCGAGGTCGTCCGCGATGTACACGGGGACGTCTCGAAAGTGGAGGTCGACGAGGCCGGGCTAAACGAGCTGAAGTCTCTTTCTGACCCCGAGGCTGTGCGGGTCTACAGGGAGATGCTCTCCGACGCGAGGAGCATGGGGCTGACGGTGATGCTGACCCTCTACCACTGGCCTATTCCCTCATGGCTCCACGACCCCATAGCCTGTAGAGACGACGTCGACTCGGCCTCCCTCAGGGGCTGGTTGGACCAGCGCACCATCGTTGAGTACGCTAAGTACGCTGCATTCACGGCGCACACCTTCGGGGACCTCGTCGACCTCTACGCTACCATCAACGAGCCCCGCATCGTGGGGCAGCACGGCTACCTCTCCGACCCACCCGAGTTCCCGCCGGGCCTCTACCACCCGGAGCACTTCATGACCGTCCTGAGACACCTCTCCATCGCCCACGCTGTCTCCTATGACCAAGTGAAGAGGTGGGACAAGGAGTCAATCTCGGATCTGGGTCCCGCCACCGTCGGCGTCGTCTGCGTCCTCCAGTACTTCGACCCAGCCGACACAGAGACCCCGAGGGACGTCGAGGCCGCCCGGTTCGTCGAGTACCTCTACAACGAGTGGTTCCTCAACTCCATCATCAAGGGGGACTACGACACAGACCTGGACGGTATCATCCAGCCCCATGAGCAGCGCCCCCACATGGTGAGGGGCTGCGACTTCATAGGCCTCAACTACTACGCCAGGTGGGTGGTGGAGCACTCGGCGAAGGGGGGAGACCCGAGGTTCGACTACCAGATGGCACCCGGTG
>JAUWDP010000175.1 GCA_030608725.1 Candidatus Bathyarchaeota archaeon | reverse complement strand
ATACGAGGCGGCAGCAGGCATCGGCATGCCCGTCATGTTCCACCACGCCGGGATGCCCGACCCAAGCGACCTCCTGAAACACTCCGACCCAGCGCTCATAGACTCTGTGGCCCACTCCTTCCCCGAGCTCAAGATCGTCCTCGCCCACCTGGGCTACCCCAGGGTGGACGAGACCCTCTACGTCGCCAGGAAGCACAGGAACGTCTGGTGCGACATCAGCTGGCCCTACGGGGACGTGAACCACCCCAGCTTCCTCTACATGCTCTGGAGGGACCTGCTGACTGCGACCAACCTGGGGGTGATGAGCAAGCTTGTCTTCGGGACCGACTACCCGGGGGTCCGCCAGAGGCCCTACTTGGACATGCTCATGTCCGTCAACAGGTACGCCGTCCATGAGGAGCTCAGGATCCCCGAGGCGTCTCTCATGGCCATGGTGGACGTGAACGTGAAGCCTCTGCTACCCCCTGAGCTGCTCTGACGCTGGTTAGGCGATAACTGAGTCAATCTAGTTTTAACGCTCTGATGATAGAGTAGCTAAATTCGAAATATTGATAAGTATAGGCGAAGGGTACCGGGTATCCACACAGTCCCCCTACAGAAGGAAACGATTTGGAAGAAACTAGCAAAACAAACGGTAAATCCCTGTTACCCTTCCTCGCCTCCACCCACTTCATGATCCACGTCTACACGATGCTCTTCCCGGTACTTATCCTCCCCATCCAAGAGGAGCTGGGGATAACCCTCGTCCAAGCGAGCCTCCTGGCCTCGGTGCCCCGACTCGTCAACGTGGTCCTCTACATCCCCACCGGCCTGGTGGCGGACAAGAGGCCCGCCCTCATCCTCACTGCATCTTTCGTCGCCACGGGCCTCGGGGCCCTCCTCATACCGATCTCCAAGAGCTTCACACCGATCCTCCTCGGCTTCACCCTCCTCTCCTTCGGGAGCACACTATACCATCCCCCCAGCCTAAAGCTAGCCAGCGGGTTCCCCCCGGACAGGGTGAGCTTCGCCATGGGGGTCCACAACATGGGCTCTAGCCTGGGCTTCGCGGCGGGTCCCCTGCTCCTGGGCTTCATGATGCCCATCTGGGGCTGGAGGGCCTCCTTCTACGTCTGGGCCCCCCTCACATTGCTCACGGCTGCGGTCTCATACCTCTACACGAGGAACAGACTCAAAAGGAGGGATGACTCGTCCGGCCCTTCCCCGATGCAGGGGATCAGGGCCCTCTTCAACAGGGGCTTCCTCACCCTCGCGGTGATGTCCATGGTCGTCGAGGCGACCTTCGCCATCCTCTTCACATTCGTCCCAGCCTACTTCACACTGGAGAGGGGGATGTCATACAGCCTGGCCAGCCTGATCGCGGGCCTCGGCCCCCTCACGGGTCTCGTGGGCTCCTTCGTGGGGGGCTTCTCGGGGGACAGGTTCGGCAAGTACAGGATGGCCGTGGCGGTGCTGCTAGCCGAGGCGGCGCTACTGGTGTTCTTTCCCTTCTCTTCCAGCCTCCTCGTTCTAGCTGTCATCTACGCCCTGTACAGGTGCCTCCAGTCGGCCTTCATGCCCCTCCTGAACTCGATAATCGTGGCCCACAGCGACACGGACAACATAAGCCTCTCCTTCAGCGCAAACTTCGTCGCGGTGAACCTCTTCGGGGCCCTGGCCACCACGGGCACCTCGATGCTGATAGAGGCGAACGGGACAGGTATCATATTCCCTCTGGCGATAGTTGCCACCATACCCACGATCGGTCTGATCCTGCTGCTGAGAAGGCTTGAGGGAGCCAAGCAGGCGAGTTAGAGCCTTAAAATTGGTTATGGGTTCTCGGGCGCTCGCGGCTCTTCATGACGTTCTAAGGTGTCGACTGAACGGTATTAGAAATCCGAAACACTGTTTCGACTGCATATTTAAGAGATGTCCATTTTAGAGCAGTGATTTGAGTAAATTTATGCAATTCTTAGCGCGTGAGCGTAGAAAGTTTAGGAGAAGAGCAATATTATTGGGTGTTGGACTCTCTGCTGACCGTACAGACAGTGAAGGTTCTGAGTCTATCTCATCTCACCCGTCCTCCGCGGTCTCCGCTGACCCTCTATCAAATGTCATGGAAGAAGAGCAGATCAGCAGCGTATCACCGTTCTCAGTGGAGTCGACTGATGAGATGATGGTGATATGCCTAGAGGCAGTGGATGAAGACAACTACGGCTCTCTCATCTCCGCCCTCAAGGAGCGGAGTAAGAGGTGGGAGTTCACCAACATCAATGGTGAGAGGATCCTAAAGATCCTGCCTTAAACTAGACCGCACGCAATTTGGTAACGTTTATAGAGCCCCCTTCTGGTTAGAGCGGAGGCGGACCGCTCTCTTCATCTCGAAGAGTCCCATGTGTACCCCCGTACACTGCGGTCCGCCACTATTGTTCGACGTCCTGACGCGCGCGCGTGCGGGGTATTTTTCTTTTTCGTGTGTGTGGAGGGGATAAAATTTAACCCACACACACACGAACTGCATGTTTATCAAGGTAGTATGATTGTGAATTATTGAGGTGTATATGAGACAAGCATGGGTTCTAGTCAACACAATCTTGGGGAAAGAACGCCAGGCATTGGATGCGTTAAGAAAGATTCCGGGAGTGGTAGAAGCTCGCCTAGTTCTAGGCAAATATGATATCCTGGTCCTCCTTCAAGCTGAGTCTATGAAAAAACTCAATGATATTCTCAGCTGGAACATACGACGGAATAAAACAATTTGTAACACTGTCACGATGATCGTAACATAATGCGCGCGCATCAGCCATGATATACGCAGACATTCTCCAGGTCATGGACTTAATCTTACTGACCTCAGTAGTGGATAATCGACGTGAGATTGAGAAGCTCAAGAATAACACTTCTTAGTTACCAGCTCAATATATGATACAGCATGCCGAAGTGTCTATACTGTGGCAAAGAGTTTGAGATTAGCAAAGCTCCCCATGGCCGTTTCTGGTGCAGCAATGATTGTCGAAAGGCATACATGGTAAGAAAGGCGAAAGAGGAGCGTAGACGACAGGAAGAGCGTGCGCAGAGAATAACCGACGAGAGATAGAACGAATCAAGAACAGGCTCTGTTAATTTATTCTGCTCTCGCGCGCGCATAAGAAGTGTGTCAGTTAGAAGATTAAAGAAAAAAGGTCAAAGTCTGTGCCCGTGTAAACACGAAAAAAGCCCTCCTTTATAGATTAATTAACTACTAAACTAGGGATAAAAAAAAATATAAAGAGAATGTGAAGGGCTGGGACGCTATTTGACCGTATTCACGTTATCGGGGGGCGCTTCGTCAAACAGCTTGGGATGATCAAACATAATCTGCTTCTTGAGCCTGTAAGTTTTGTTTTATCTTTAAGGGATTCCAAGTTTCCTTTTCACAGCCATTACTAGATGCGCGCGTGCGCGGGGGTCACTTGGTCGCTTTGACGCTATACATGAGGGGGAGGTCGTATCCGGGGAGCCTGCTGTAGCCGTCCTCCCCGGGCTCCATGAAGGCAAACTGAGTGTCGTCGACGCTAAAGGGGTACTCCCCGAGCTCCCGGATAGTGAGGCCGGCACCGATGAGGGCGTTCACCACCTCGCTCATGGGATGAGCCCATTCATAGGAGCCCCTGTTTTCCACCTTCGCGTCGGGATCAGCGTAGGAGCCCTCTGCCTCGTAGTAGTCGGGCTTCTCCCCCTGCCAGTAGCGGTACTTGACCTTG
>JAUWDP010000112.1 GCA_030608725.1 Candidatus Bathyarchaeota archaeon | reverse complement strand
TGTCGGAAACGTGCGCATAGGCCGCCCAACGGCTTACACCTTATTCAACGAGAGGCTATGGACGAGTTCTCCCTGGTCGACGTCAAGCCCGGGAAGGCCTGAGCCCCCTTCTAAAACCCTTTAAGATCCGAGGGAGTAGAGGACTTCAGGGATCTGTTTGAGCTTCGATATTATCATCAAAAATGGGCGGATCGTGGACGGCACCGGGAACCCCTGGTACAAGGCGGACGTAGGGGTCTCAGGCGACCGCGTTGAATCCATCGGTGACCTGAGCGGGGCCGGCTACGGGAGAACGATAGACGCAAAGGGGCTCGTTATCGCCCCGGGGTTCATGGACATCCACAGCCACTCCGACTACGTCACCCTCCTCGACCCCAGGGTAGAGAGCAAGATCAGGCAGGGGGTGACCACGGAGGTCGTGGGCCACTGCGGGAGCTCCGCCGCCCCCATGAACGAGGCGGTCAGGGAGCACAGGGAGAAGTACATGCGGAGAAGCCTCAGTGACGACTTTGAGTTCAACTGGGAGACCATGGCGGACTACCTGGCTCTCGTCGACGCCCAGGGAGCCTCATATAACTTGGCAGCCCTCGTCGGCCACGGCACGATCAGGCAGAACGTCATGGGCTACGAGGACAAGGCTCCCTCCACCTCGGAGATGGAGGGGATGAAGGACCTGGTCGCTGCCGCCATGGAGGACGGGGCCTGGGGCCTCTCAACGGGCCTCATCTACATCCCCGGTGTCTTCGCCGAGACCGAGGAGCTCATCGAGCTGACGAAGGTCGTGGCAGAGCATGGAGGCCTGTACTTCAGCCACATCCGGGGTGAGGGTGAGACCCTCCTCGAGGCCGTCGAGGAAGCCGTCAGGATAGGTTGGGAGGCGGGAGTCCCCGTCCAGATAGCCCACTTCAAGGCCTCCGGCGAGCCCCACTGGGGGAAGACCGTAGACTCGCTGAGGCTTGTGGCTGAGGGGCGGGCGAGGGGCGTCGACGTCACATTCGACCAGTACCCCTACATCGCCAGCAGCACGGGGCTCTCAGCCCTTCTTCCCCACTGGGCTCAGGAAGGCGGCGCCGACGTTCTGCTGGAGAGGTTGAGGGATCCAGCTACCCGTGAGAAGATCAAGGACGCTGACTGGAGGACCATAACCACCGATCTGAGCTCCATAATGATCGCGAGGGCGAAGAACAACACCCAGTACGAGGGGATGAGGGTGACCGAGGTCGCTGAGAAGGAGGGCAAGGAGCCCAGGGACGCGGTGTTCGACCTCCTCCTCGCCGAGGACGCTCAGGTCCAGATCGTCGCCTTCGGGATGTCCGAGGAGGACGTGAGGCGGGTGATGCGCAGCCCCTACGGCATGGTGGGCTCCGACGGGAGGGCCGTTTCCCCCCACGGGGTTCTAGGTGGGGGCAAGCCTCATCCCAGGTTCTACGGGACCTTCCCCCGTGTGATAGGCCACTACGTGAGGGAGGGGGTCCTCAGCCTCCAGGAGGCCGTGAGGAAGATGACCTCAGCCCC
Source organism: Candidatus Bathyarchaeota archaeon (assembly GCA_030608725.1). The sequence continues at coordinate 3,347 of JAUWDP010000112.1, read as the reverse complement.
AGCCCTGCGCTTGGGTCTCAAGGACAGGGGGCTCCTCAGGGAGGGGTACAAGGCGGATATCACGGTCTTCGACCCGGCGAAGGTCAAGGATGAGGCCACATTCATCGACCCCCATCAGTTCGCGTCTGGTATACCCTATGTGATAGTGAACGGCACGGTGGTCATCGACGAGGGTGAACACACCGGAGCGCTGCCTGGCGTGGCTCTGAAGCCCTAATCCCCCCTTTTTTTACCTGAAAAAAAATGAAAAAGGGTTATATGTGGTCCTTGAGGCGGAAGTCCTCCTTCACGGTGGTGAGGACGACGTGGGTGTTGGTCCTCTCCACGTAGGGCATCGCCAGCAGGGCCTTGGTGAAGTCGCTGAGTTTGTTCCTGCTCTTGAACTTGGCGACGACCATGGCGTCGGTCTGGCCCGTGATGTCGTAGACGGCGCAGACGTTGGGTATCTTGGCGATCTCCTCATCAGTCTCCAAGAGCTTCCCCTTGGAGACGACGATCTCCGTAACCACCGTCAGCTCGTAGCCCAGCCTCTCGTGGTCGAGGCGTGCGGAGTAATCCTTGATCACCCCAGCAGACTCAAGCCTTTGGACATGGTTTATCACCGTCGCCGCTGAGACGCCGATGGCGCGGGCCAGCTCACGGTAGGACCTCTTCGAGTCCGTGAGGAGCTCCCTCAGGAGCTTCCTGTCTATCTCGTCAAGCGCGAACACATATATCACCTATACAATTGATGCGTTTCCTGTTTATGATGTATACATATGTATATGAATTTACCGAAAAACTTTATATGCATTCAACAAAAAAACGCAGGCTGATGGACGCGCATATAAAGAAGCGGTCGTTGCTGTTATCTGGAAGCCCGATTAACTTACAGGTCCGTGGAATATCGCCCCCCAAAGGATATGTCACTAGATTTCCGGCAATGTGGACTCTCTGAACGTTTGTGAAGGTCCGGAAGACACACCATGAATACACTATACACTCATTCAGATTTTAAACGATTTATTATACATATGTATAGTATTATATCCATAACCTTAATATATGCGAAGCATAAAGAGGATTTCCATTATGGGCGATTTCAAGTTGACGAGCGAGGAGTCCCTTGACACCATCATGGGTCTGGTCAAGAAGCATGACATAAAGTACATCAGGCTCATCGTTGTCGACCTCGACGGCAGCCCAAGGGCGATGCTCATCCCCGAGTACGAGATGGAGTACGCCCTCACCTACGGTATAGGCTTCGACGGCTCCTCCATCGCGGGCTTCAGGGACGTGAACGACAGCGACCTCATCGCGAACCCTGATCCCTCCACCTTCCTCATCCCCATGTGGGAGACCCCGGGGATAGCCATCATGTTCAGCTACATCTCAGTCCCAGACGGGGAGCTGTTCGAGGGGGACCCGCGGGGGCTCCTCAAGAGGACCACACTTGATCTGGAGAACGAGGGCTTCGGGTTGAACACCGGCCCCGAGCTAGAGTACTTCTACATCACCCAGGAGAACGGCTTCTATGAGCCCTTCGGCTCGGGAGAATACTTCGATCTCCCTCCCCTCGACCCGACCGAGGACATCAAGATGGAGACGATGATGTGCCTCGAGGCCGCCGGCTTCCAGCTGGACAAGGTCCACCACGAGGCCGCCAAGGGCCAGCAGGAGATAAACTTCCGCTACGCTGACGCGCTGAAGACCGCAGACAATGTCCTCCTCTACAAGCTAGCCGTGAAGACCATAGCCCAGAAGCACGGCAAGCTGGCAACATTTATGCCGAAGCCCTTCTGGGGTGTGAACGGCAGCGGCTGCCACGTCCACCAGAGCCTCGTCGACCTGGACACGGGGGAGAACATCTTCTCCGATCCCGACATGCCTGCTGGGCTTTCTCAGAAGGGGATCAACTATATTGGCGGGATCTTGGACCACGCCAAAGGGCTCTCCATGGTCGTGGCCCCCCTCGTCAACTCCTACAAGCGGCTGGTTCCCCATTACGAGGCCCCGGTCTACATTGCCTGGGGCTACGGGAACCGCTCGGCGCTCGTGAGGGTCCCCCAGTACCCGGAGGGCATGGACAAGACCGCACGGATCGAGTACAGGCACCCGGATCCCTCCTGTAACCCTTACCTGGCAGCGGTGGCCATGCTCAAGGCGGGGATGGAGGGGATGTCCAAGAAGAGGGAGCCCATCGAGCCTTTCTCGGACAACATCTACCTCATGTCCGAGGCCGAGAGGGACGAGAAGAGTGTGGGGATGCTCCCTGAGCACCTGGGAGAGGCCGCAGACCACTTCGTCAAGGACACCCTTGTCTCGGAAGCCTTAGGAGGGTACATCTCCAAGAACCTAGTTGAGCTCAAGACGCGCGAGTTCGAGGAGTACAACGAGTTCACGGGGAAGAGCTGGCAGGAGAGCCGGCCCGCGATAACGTCCTGGGAGCTCGACCGCTACCTGGTGCGCTGCTGATCCTTTTTTCACTCTCCTTTCTCTATATCAGACCCTTCTCTGTCCCGCGCGCGAGCAATCTTTCACGGATAATGCCAAAAAACTTTATACGTGATGAAAGGCTGTAACGGAGTGTTGTAAAGCAGGCATCTCCATTGACCAAGTATATTTTCATTACTGGCGGAGTGCTCAGCGGGCTGGGTAAGGGACTGGTGACCTGCTCCATCGGGAAGGCGCTCCAGGTCCGAGGGTTCAACGTCAGCGCTGTGAAGTGCGACCCGTACATAAACGTCGACGCAGGCACAATGAACCCCTACATCCACGGCGAGGTCTTCGTCCTCGACGACGGATACGAGGCCGACATGGACCTGGGCACCTACGAGAGGTTCCTGGGCATCGAGCTCACCGGCATCAACAACGTCACCTCGGGCCAGGTCTACGAGCACGTCATCAGGAAGGAGCGTGAGGGAGGGTACCTGGGCAGCTGCGTCCAGATAATCCCTCACATCACCGACGAGATAAAGCGCCGCCTCCGCCTCGTAGCTGAGGAGACGAAGGCTGACGTGCTCCTAGTCGAGTGCGGGGGGACCGTCGGCGACTTCGAGGGGCTCCCCTTCCTCGAGGCTTTCAGGCAGATGAGGATGGAGGAGGGTAGGGGGAACAGCCTGCTGGTGCACGTGACGCTGGTGCCGGTTCTCAGCGCCGTGGGGGAGCCCAAGACGAAGCCGACGCAGCACAGCGTCAAGGAGCTGCGGGCCATAGGCCTTCAGCCCGACCTCATCGTGGATTACACCACCATCTTGGATGGTGTCACCATCACCGAAGGCGTCACCATCTGCCCGTCGAAGACCGTGTCGGAGAGCAGATACGAAGCTGATAAAAAGCTCTGAACTATTGGCAAGGCTAGATAACAT
>JAUWDP010000102.1 GCA_030608725.1 Candidatus Bathyarchaeota archaeon | reverse complement strand
GTCATCGACCTCCCTGGCATCTACAGCCTCTCCACGTACTCCATCGAGGAGCTCGTGAGCCGGGAGTACATCGCGGTGGAGCACCCGGACGTCCTCGTGAACGTCCTCGACGCCTCAGCCCTGGAGAGGAACCTCTTCCTCACGACTCAGCTCCTAGAGCTGGAGCCCCACATGATCGTCGCCCTAAACCAGGTTGACCTGGCCAAGGCCAAGGGGATAGAGATCGACCACCGGAGGCTCGGGGAGCTGCTAGGCGTCCCCGTGGTCCCCACGGTGGCCGTCAAGGGCCTCGGTCTCCAGGAGCTCATGGAGCAGGTCGTCGAGACCGTCGAGCGCGATGACCCCACCTCGAGGCCCCTCTTCTTTGGCCCGGAGGTCGAGGGGGTGATACAGGGTCTCATTGGGGAGCTGGAGAGCGTGGAGAGCCCCTACCCGATGCGCTGGATTGCCATCAAGCTCATCGGGGGCGACGAGGAGACGGTGGACATCGTCTACTCCCAGAACCCAGGAGTCCGGACGGCCGTCGAGAGGGCCGTGAGAGACATTGAGGAGGCTCACGGCCACGACGCGCATAGCGTCCTCGCCTCGGAGAGGTACGCGATTGCCCACAGGACAGCCGCCGAGGTCTCGACTGTAAGCACTCCGAGGAGGACCCTCAAGGACCGGCTGGAGGACGTCACCACCCACTCCGTCCTCGGCTACGTAATACTGGTGGCCGTGGTCCTGGGCACGTTCTTCTCGATATTCAATCTCGGGGATTATTTCTCTGGGTTCCTCGGCTCCATATTTGACGTCCTCAAGGCGGCCTACTTCGGGGCCCTCGGTGAGGGGTGGCTGGTTACCTTCGTCTGGGACGGCTTCATCGATGGTGTGCTGGGGGGTATCGGGATCGCCCTGCCCTACATAGTGCCCTTCTACATCGTGCTGTCTCTGCTGGAGGACTCGGGATACCTTGCCAGGATAGCGTTCCTGATGGACTCGGCGATGCACCAGATAGGGCTCCACGGGAAGGGCTTCATCCCCCTCATGCTGGGCTTCGGCTGCAACGTCCCGGCCTGCCTGGGCTGCAGGATCATGGAGACGGAGAGGGAGAGGCTGATCTGCGGCTTCGTTGCGAGCCTGGTGCCGTGCGCGGCCAGGAGCATCGTCATAATGGGACTGGTCGCCGAGTACGTCGGATTCCGGTGGGCTCTCCTCCTCTACGTGATAGACTTCGCCCTCATCTTCATCCTGGGGAGGATCGCCTTCAAGGTCGTCCCCGGCGAGTCCATGGGCTTGATAATGGAGATGCCCGTCTACAGGTGGCCCACGGCTCATGTCACTTTCAAGAGGTCCTGGGACCGGATGGAGCACTTCGTCCGAGAGGCCCTCCCCCTCATGGTCGCGGGGAACATGGTCATCGTCCTCGCCAACATGGTTGGGCTGCTGGAGCACGTACAGCGGGCGATGAGCCCCGTGACCGTGGGATGGCTGGGCCTCCCGGCGGCGGCTGGCGTGGTGCTCATATTCGGGGTGCTGAGGAAGGAGCTGACCCTGATACTCCTGGCCTCCCTCATGGGGACGAGCGACTTCTCGATGATACTGACGCCCATCCAGATGTTCGTCTTCGCCTTCGTCGTGATGATCTACGTCCCATGCATCTCCACGATAGCGGTGCTCGTGAAGGAGTTCGGTCACAGGTGGGCGGGGATAATCACGGTCTCAGAGATCCTGCTGGCGGTCGTCCTCGGGGGCGTCATCTACAGGGTTATGCCCTTTTTCGGCCTTTGACTCAGATGTTAAACGAGCTGGCAACTAGGTTTCCCGCTCTGTGGTCCAAGTCAGCTCCAGTAGAACTCGGGGAACATCCAGGCGTAGAAGCCAAAATGTATGACGATAAAGATGTTGCCCAGCCCCGTTCTCCTGACAGAGAATCATTATTTATCTCCCCAGCGCATAGCTCATCCTTCAAGGAGCAGAGGCGTATATGACACGAAGGAGGAGCTTCGACGAACTCTACCCCACCCTAGAGTCGTATGAGAGGTACAACCCTGGGGGGGAAGGGCGTGAGGAGCTCCGAGTTCGGCTACCAGACAGAGGCAGGGAAGGAGAAGAGGATCAAGCAGGGCATGCCCGGGTTCTCCCTCCTCGACTACGCCTACAGGGACGCCTCCTACACGGCCAACCACACATTGGAGGGGGGGAGGAGCGGCATGGACAGGGAGTTCTACTCCTGGAGCCCCCTGGGCCGCGCCCGGAAGCCCGAGGCGGTCCCCAGATGGGATGCCTCCCCCGAGGAGGCTAGCAGGGTCGTCACCAAGGCCGCCAGGTTCTACGGGGCCGTCAGCGTCGGCTTCGCCGAGGTGGACCACAGATGGTTCTACAGCCACACCCGGGACGGGAAGGAGTTCGTCTTCGAGGACGTCGAGAAGGGCTACGTCACCGACGAGAAGGCAGTGATACCCAACAGCCACAGGTGGGTCATCGCCATGACGGTGCCCATGGACTACGAGGAGACCCTCTACACGCCGACGGCGATGGTGGGGACGGGGGGCCTCGCCTACAGCAGGATGCACGTCCTCGCGGGCACCGTGGCGGAGTTCATCAGGGGTCTGGGCTGGCACGCCATCCCCTCCGGGAACGACATGACCCTAAACGTCCCCCTCGCCCTCCAGGCCGGCCTCGGCCACGCCGGGAGGATGAACCGCCTCATCACCTGGGAGCGGGGGCCCCTCGTGAAGATCTGCAAGGTCTTCACCGACATGCCCCTGGAGCTGAGCCCCCCGGCCCCCGGAGGCATCTTGGAGTACTGCGAGGTCTGCAAGAAGTGCGCGAGGCACTGCCCCAGCGGCTCCATCGGGGAGGGCCCCAGGAGCTACGAGGTCCCTGAGGGGGCGAACCCGGGGTCCCTGAGGTGGTGGTGTGACGAGGGGAAGTGCCGTGATTACTGGGACGAAGTGGGGACGAGCTGCACTATCTGCTTCAGGGTTTGTGCCTTCTCGAAGCCCCCTAGGTTGCTTCACGACGCTGTGAAGTGGTTTATCAGGAACGTGCCCCAGTTGAACCGGTTTTGGGTGTGGAGTGACGACCTCTTGGGCTATGGGGGGATGAAGGATCCTCTTGGGTACTGGGACGAGTGACCCGTGGATCTTTAAAAAAGGGGGATGGGTGCCTATCTAGGCTTTGATCGAGTTGAGTTCGCCTATGAAGTGGTCCCTGAGAGCTTAACGTTGTTACCCGTGGCCGTGACACGAAACCTAAAGAACGTCCTAGCACAATTTGCGAGGCATGGAAGACATTCAGGGAACGCTCAGCGGGTTCCTCAGAGCCTTCTCCGAGCTGAAACTTGATGAGATGATGGCCTTCTACGCAGACGACGCGACGTCATTCTTCCCCTTCAGGCATTACTCCCAGCGTCTCGACGGCAAGGAGGCGATCAGGGAGGAGTTTGCCCGTGTGTTCTCCAAGGTGAGGGATTCGGGTGCGACGAGGATCCGGCTTGAGGCCGAGGACGTTCACGTCCAGGGGTTCGACGGCGTCGCGGTCGTCACGTTCCACATCCGGGACGACGATCTGTGCCGCCGCACACTCGTGCTGAGGTCGTCCCGGGGACGCTGGCTGATAGAGCATCTGCACGCCTCGAATGCTCCGCTGCCCTAGGAGGCCTAGGCGTGGACCCCGAGCAGGTCGCCCTGGTCCTAGTGGACATCCAGCGGGACTTCTGGGGGCCCCTCAAGGATCACCCGGAGTTCGCCTCCTTCCCGGGGAACGTGGAGGCCCTGCTCTCCGAGGCCCGCAGCAGGGGGCTCACGGTGGTCCACGTCCACTCGGCGTTCGACCCCGACCGGAGCAACTGGATGCTCTTCTACAGGCCCGAAGGGCGGGGAGAGATCCCATGCATCGCAGGCACCGAGGGGACCAAGTTCGAGGGCTTCGCTTCTCCCATGCCCGGTGAGAAGAGGGTGGAGAAGGAGACCTTCGACGGCTTCGTGGGGACCGACCTGGAGGAGTACCTGAAGGGGCGGGGCGTCAAGGCGGCCCTCTTCTCGGGGCTCGAGACATCGGTCTGCGTGCTCTTCACGGCGACCTCTGCCTATCTCCGGCGGATCGTCCCCCTCGTCGTCTCCGACGCCTGCGCCGATGAGCCCTCGAGGCACGAGGCGGCCCTGAGCATGTACGGCGACCTGTGCTTTAAGGCGGTCACCACCTCCCAGGTGGCGGGGGAGTGGGCTCACGTCAGGGCCCTGGTTGAGCAGTTCGCCGACGGTTAAGGCCCGTTGTTCTTGACCACGTCGAGTATCTCGAGTATCGATATCACCCTCTCGCCGGCGCTCTTGACGGGGTACTTCCTGATGGTCGAGACGTAGCCGCCCCTGTGGGCCCTCAGGGTCTCCAGGACCTCGAACGTCCGGGGGCTGTAGATGACGGCGACCTCGTCTCCCTCCTCGACGACGTCCCCTATCTCCACCTTCGGGATGAGGCATCCCCCCACGCTGGTGGCGACCGAGTTGGCCTTCCTGTCGGATGTCCAGTTGAGGATGTACTGGACCGGCGGGAGCTCTATCTTGCCCTCGATCATGCCTAGGTCGACCATGATGTTCCTCAGGCCCCTCTCGGTGATGGAGGCGCCCTGTGGTGAGACCTCGGGGACGATGGCGGGTATCCCATGGTCTACGCAGGCCCCCCGGAAGCTGCTGCCTCCCCCGTATGCCTCCAGCTGCTTCTGGACGAAGTCTGCGCTGTAGAGGAGGGCCATCCTCTCGGACTTTTCGGCTACCTCGCTGGGGACCCCGGGGGAGACGCCTTCGGCCTCGTAGTAGACGAATGTCTTCGGGGGGACGCCGTGGATGTCGATGACGTAGTCGGCCCTGCCCTCGACGAAGTTGGTCCACCAGGCGTCGACCATCCTCTCCATGAGGGAGCCGTCGGGGTCGCCCTTCCCGACCCTGTTTATGTCGTGGGTGATCTGGGGCGGGAAGTAGGTGGCGAACCTGAATCCGACGGTGTTGGGGAGGCTGAAGGTGACGACGCCGTTGAGGGCCTCGGGGTTCAGGGTGGAGAGGACGTTGTAGACCCCCTCCAGCCCCCATGTCTCGGCGGGGTGCTGGGCTATCTGGATGTAGAGGTTGGGGCCTTCACCGGCCCCGTTGTAGACCGTGAAGGGCACCTCATAGGGCTGGCCGTCTGCGAAGAGG
>JAUWDP010000150.1 GCA_030608725.1 Candidatus Bathyarchaeota archaeon | reverse complement strand
CAGCTCCTTGAGACCGAAGGCGGCCATGAAGCTGGCGGGGATGGAGAGTATGAGGAACAGACGGGTCATGGAGCCCGCGAAGTACATGGAGGTCATGAAGAAGACGGCTCCGAAGAGGCGTTTACTGTCCATCTGGGTGAGGGCTATGTACGTGCCGAAGATTCCGAGGGGCACTATGATGCCCATACTTCTGAAGTAGTTGGACCAGTTGGACCTGTGGTGCTCAGCCACCGAGAGATAAAGGGGGCTGTCAGTGCCTCCGCGTGGGTTGATGACGTTCCAGAACTTTCCAGTAATGGGGGCAATGACACCCACCGCTTCTAAAACGAGTACACCCACAGCGACGAGGACAAGCAGTCCTATCATCAGGTACTGAGCCTGCTTCTCATCTAATTTTATTTTAACGACCTCAAACAGCGCGAGGAATGCCATCAACATAATCAGGAGCATGTTCTCCATGCTGCGGAGATATTTCATTCCCAGAGTGGGGATGTAAACCGCGATCAAGAAGCCGATCCCCATCGTTATACCCAACGACACGAGGTATCTACGCTCGTACTGCTGTGTGAGGATCGAGGCCACTATGAAGACGGCGAGGAGACCAACTGCGTAGCGTGCAGCGCCCCAGGAGGCGAATATGTAACCTATTGAGAGCCCTGCGAGTGCAGCGTATGTGATCCTCTTCTTCAGGTCATCATCGCTGTTGATAGAGCGGAGGTAGAAAAGACCCAGGGCTGTCATGCCGAATATTCCGATATTCTCCGTATCGAAGAAACCGACCATAGTCCTCCCTATGAAGGGCTGGCTCACTGCCATGAAGAAGGCTGAGAACAGGCCAACTGTGGTTCCTCCCAATTCCTTTCCGAGGAAGTATATGACCACACACGTTATCGCGCCCATCAGAACGGGGAAGTAGAAGCAGACGTCATAGACCGTGATGTTGACGCCGACCGCCTGGAGTAGATTATACAGGAAGGCCGCCGTGAAGGGTACTCCCGGATAGGAGTTTGCGGCTATGTCACGACCGTAGGGGTACCAGCTCAGTGTGTCGTGCCAGGTGAACCACGCCTTGTAGCCGTTCTCGACGACGTACTCGGTGACCCTAAGCTGGAACGAGGGGTCGTAGGCGTCCATGTAGGAGCCCCACCGCACCCTGTAGACCCTGAAGACTACGGCCAGGATGACTATCATGGCTAGCATGGCGACCTCGAGTAGGGTCTTGGAGGTCATCCGCGGCCTCAGGGATGTGATGCCGCTCAGCCTTGACTGCACCGTTTTGTCCGACATTTTTCTCCCGGTCACCACATTAGTGAGGTAAGAGACTTTTATTTAACTTCCTATAATTTCGAGGAACGGATATACTCGCAGGTTTCATCGGGAACCTTATAGCGGGGATGGGAGGGTGGCCTGCTCCTCTCTACAGGGATCAATTATGGTGTTGTCGGAACAGATTCTTCGGTGTCAAAAAAGTCCATAATTTCCATGACGGGAATCCTTAACTGATCTGAGGTATTATGGAGGACCGATAGCCGATGGGACTCGACTTCTCGACCGGGGAGGTCGCCTTCCAAGACAAGGTGTTGAGGGGCTCCGTCGCGGAGCTGGGGAACGCCGTGCTGGCCTTCTTCTGGGAGGGCGATGAGCCCCGCCTGGGGACGCTGACGGTCACCCTGCCCGACAGGTCCTCGTCACCGCTCTTGGGGGATAGGGACCGGCAGATAGGGCTTATTCTGGGCGCTCACCTGTCTGCTCAGACTGGGAAGATGGCCCTCGTCTCGGTGAACCTTCCCCTGGGCATGGGCGACGCGGCGGGGAGGGGCCTGCTTGAACTCGTTCAGAGTCTGATGGGGGACATCGGCAAGAAGGAGGATTGATTATGACGGATCTAAGGACGTTTCTGGGTAAGCTGGAGGAAAAAGGAGAGGTGGTCCACATCTCGGAGCCCCTCTCAGTGGAGCACGAGATAGCGGCCGCCCTCAAGAGGTTCGACGGAGGAAAGGTGATCATCGCCGAGAACGTGAAGGGCTACGACGCTAAGGTCGTCGGAGGCGTCTGCGGTACCCGCGGTAGGATCCTCGACGCCCTGGGTGTGGAGGCCAGGGACCTCTACGGTCACCTTCAGAGCGCGATCAAGAACCCCACCCCCTGCGAGGTGGGCGATGGGCCCGTGAAGGAGGTGCTCCTTGACGGTCCGAAGACCACGGACTTCCCGGTGCTCACTCACTTCGAGGGAGACCCCGGGCCCTACTTCACCTCGGCCATCGTCTACGTAAGGAGCCCTGACGGCTCGGTGGAGAACGTCTCGTTCCATAGGCTCCTCGTCATAGGTGAGAGGAGGCTCGCGATACGGGTCGTCCCACGCCACCTCTACAGGATAATGCAGATGGCGAGGGAGGCCGGGTTGGAGAGCCTGGACGTCAGCATCTCAGTCGGCGTGCACCCCGCTGTGTACGTCTCCTGCTCCTCCCCGGCGCCCTTCGGGGTGAGCGAGTTCGAGATCGCTAACACGTTGCTGGACGGGGGGCTCAGGTTGACGGAGTGCGCGCATGTCGACGCTTTGGCTCCGGCTGATGCCGAGTTGGTTATGGAGGGGAGGCTCATGGTGAACGAGGAGGTAGCCGAGGGGCCCTTCGTCGACCTGTCGGGTACGTACGATATTGAGAGGATGCAGCCCGTCATAGAGCTCGTGGGGGCGATGCACAGGGCTGACTACATGTACGAGGCGCTTCTGCCCTCAAGCGCAGAGCACCGCCTCCTCATGGGTATGCCCCGGGAGGTGAGGATCTGGGAGTACGTGAGGAACGTGGTGCCCACGGTCCGGGGGGTGAACATGACGGTGGGCGGGATGGGGTGGCTCCACGCCGTGGTGAGCTTCGAGAAGTTCCGGGAGGGGGACCCCAAGAACGTCCTCATGGCCATCTTCGCGGCCCACCCGAGCCTGAAGCACGCCATCGTGGTGGACTCTGACATCGACCCCTACAACATGGAGGAGGTGGAGTGGGCCATCGCCACCCGGTTCAGGGGGGACGAGGACCTCCTGGTCATCCCCCACGTCAGGGTGTCGAGCCTGGACCCGGTCTCCGACCAGGAGAAGGAGCTGGGGTGCAAGGTGGGGGTTGACGCCACGAAGCCGCTGGATGGTGGAGGCTTCATTAGGCCTGGGATCCCCGTCTCGGATGAGGTCAAGAAGATACTTGACAAGTACTCCAAGGGCTCCTAGGAGTCTGGTAGATTCGTAGCATTGGGAGGGTGATACATTGTACTTGACGAAGGAACAGGAATCCATGCTGGCTGGTGGGGACGGGGAAGCCGCCGCTAAGCTCTTGGAGCTCATAGTGGCGCTGGGGGAGGTATTCGGGGCCGAGAGGCTTGTCCCCGTGGAGAGCGCCCACATCGCGGGGGTCTCATACAAGAACCTGGGGGAGGCGGGGTTGGAGTGGCTCGTGGAGCAGGCGGACCTCGGGGCTAGGGCCCGCATCCTGGCCACGCTGAACCCGGCGGGGATGGACATGGAGGAGTGGGAGGCCATGGGGGTGCCCCCGGAGTTCGCCGAGGGGCAGCGCAGGGTCATCGCGACCTTCGAGAGGATGGGCGTGGAGCCCACGTGTACTTGCACCCCGTATCTCGTGGGGCACGTCCCGGAGCTGGGGAGCCAGGTGGCGTGGGCGGAGTCCTCGGCGGTGTGCTATGTCAACTCGGTCATAGGTGCGCGCACTAACAGGGAGTCGGGGCCGACAAGCCTCGCCAGCGCCGTCACCGGACTGGCCGCTCTATACGGGTACAGGCTCGATGAGAACAGGCGGCCGGGTGCAGTCGTTGACGTTGAGGTTGAGTTGGGCTCCATCATGGAGTACAGCGCCCTCGGATACCTGACGGGGAAGAGGCTCGGCACAACCGTGCCCTACTACGTTGGGATGGGAAAGCCCGCGTTGGAGTCCATGAAGGCCCTCGGGGCTGCCTGTGCGACCAGTGGTGGGATCGCCGTCTGGCATGGTGAGGGGGTCACGCCGGAGGCTAAAGGGATGGAGGCGTTTACCGACGGGCTTGAGAGGCTCTCAGTTGAGAGGGCGGATCTGGATGAGGAGATAGCCCGCCTGACCCAGCCTCTGGAGGACCCACTGATCGTCCTCGGGTGCCCCCACGCAAGCCTCGGGGAGATCCTTATGTTGCTTCTTCTGGGTGTGGCTCTGCTCCCAGCAGTGTTCAC
>JAUWDP010000187.1 GCA_030608725.1 Candidatus Bathyarchaeota archaeon | reverse complement strand
GTGAACGTCTGCCCCATGGGCGTCTTCGAGCCGGAGGGGGATAATGTCGTGGTGACCCAGGAAGACCAGTGTATCGCTTGCAGGGCCTGCGAGGCGTCATGCCTCGTCACGGCCATCGTTGTGGAAGACTAAAACAGAACCATTTTTCTCACTTTATTTTTAATTATCGCATGAGATTCAGGGATTAGCCGTCATTTTTCATTGCCTCTATTTTTTTTAAACGGGTTACCTTTTATCTGAATTCACTGTGAATAGTTGTGATGACCTCCCTCGACGACTTGGAGTACATGAGGAAGCTGGACAAGTCGAATATGCTCCAGTTCCTGAGGAGATTCCCTGAGGGCTGCAGGAGAGCCATTGAAATCACCAAGAAAGCAGACCTGAGCAGCCTAGCGGATCGAACATTCAGCTCAGTGGTCTTCGTCGGGATGGGGGGTTCGGCTATAGGAGGCCAGCTGATAAGCGACTGGCTCCGAGATAAAGCCAGTTTCCCAATGTACGTCTCAAAAGGATACAAAATCCCTGGGTTCATTGGGAGCGAGACCCTGGTTTTGGCCGTGAGCTACTCGGGGAATACCGAGGAGACGCTTTTTGCCCTCGAGGAAGCACGCGAGAGGGGTGCTCCAGTACTCTGTGTGACGTCCGGTGGTCGGCTCCTTGAGCTATCTCACGAAAGACAGCTACCATGTATCCTGCTGCCTGAGGGCATGAAGCCGAGGGCGGCGATCCCCTTCCAGCTGTTCACGCTCGTGACAGCTCTGAAAAGCCTCGGGCTCATCAAGGACTCATGGGAGGAGATAGAGGAATCAATAAGAGTCGTCAGTACCCTCCGAGAGGAGCTTGTCGAGGAGGTCACAACGGACTCGAACCCTGCCAAGAGGTTGGCTCTCGAACTTCGTAATAAAGTACCCTTCATCTATGGCTCAGAGATATTCGAAGGGGTCGCCTACAGGTTCAGCACACAGATGAACGAGAACGGAAAGGTCCCGGCGTCGTCCGGCGTCTTCCCGGAGCTCTTCCATAACGCTGCCCTGGGATCAGAGGGGCCTGACGAAGTGCTGGGCCCGTTGGGGATTTTGATCATCCGTGATCTGGAGGAGACAGAACAGGTGACACGGAAGATAGAGGGATTCAAGGCCATGTTTGAGGGCAGGGTGGGGAAGATGGTCGAGGTAGAGTCAAGGGGGAAGGGTAGACTCACACGGATGCTGTCCGTGCTGTACCTCGGAGACTACGTCTCGGTCTACACAGGGATATTGAACGGCAAGGATCCGAGCTCCATGGACGCTATAGACACGCTCAAGAGCCTGTGACCGAGCCTCACTTTTTATAGAAGCGGACTTCCTGTTGTTTCGTTGATTCATGGTCGTCGAGACGGACGATACCCGCTGAACGCGGGCGTCAATCGGGCTGGGGCGATCTGGTGGGCGGCGCTGTCGTGGTGATGCGCCGGGTCGAGACGGGGGAGCAGCACGTGGGAGAGGTCCCCCTCAAGATGTTCAAGGGGAGCCGCTTCAAGGACAAGGACTACCTCGATAGAGCCTTAGAGATCGTCCAGCACGGAATCGAAGCTCTTAACGTGGGGAAGGATGAGCCAGTACACATCTGCAGGGGATACATTCTGTCAAAGGCGAGGGAAGTCCTAGAGGCCACCGAGTATAACGTAGTCCATACGAAGATCGAGGGACGGACCCAGGAGCTGGCGGAGTCGGAGTTCATCAGCAGCCTAGTTCGGTTTGGTGTGGGAGATAGGGAAGAAGTCGCCCGGATGAGGAGCTTCAACGCCTTTCTGGACTGGGTTCACGAGGATCTTGAGGTAAGGGAAGCCTTCGTGAAGACAGGGTGGAAAGCCTGGCCCCGCCTGAGAGCGGATAGAGGTTAACGAGGACGAAGATTCGTTGTCCAGACCTGTTCGAGGCTTTATGGACTCCCAATGGTTTTATTGGGCTCCAATGCCATATGTTAGAAGGACCCACGTTGTCGAGCGATGATGAGATCATTGCGGCGGAGCTGAAGGGTAAGACCCTCCTCGTGTATATGTACCTCCTCAGGTCGAACGACCCGGATGTAGGCGTCCGGGAGGTTCAGAGGTCCCTGGGCTTCAGCAGCCCCAGCGTCTCATCCTACCATCTGAACAAGCTCCGGGAGCTGGGCCTGGTCGAGAGCGAGAGGGGAGACTACAAGCTAGTGAGGCAGGTCAAGATAGGCGTCCTGCGCCAGTTCGTCACCCTGGGAGGGATCATGCTGCCCCGGTTCCTCTTCTACGCCGTCCTCGTTACGACGATGCTCGTCACGTTCGTCTTCCAGTACCCGTTCGAGTTCACCCCGAAATACGTCACATCCATCATCTTGGGCATCGTGCCGGTTATCGTCCTCTGGTATGAGACGGTGCGCATCTGGAGGGACCGACCGAAATGACCCCGAATTCGGTCAAACATGCAAGAAATGAATCAATTACCAAGCGTTTCACTGTTCTAAAATGTAGTATTATAGCCCGCCGTGGAGGAGGACTATCTGATGGACTCTAAGATACCGGTGTACACGGTACTGGCGGTAGTGCTGGGCGTCCTCTTGACCTCAGCTCTCCCTGCCAGCCTCACGCCGAAGCAGGGGCCCATATTCGCGGCTGAATCCGATTCTGAGGCCCCAGTCATGAAGGCCCCGGTTGAAGATGATTTGCTGGGCTCACGCGCTGATGGAGAGATGGATTTCGCGACTCCCGCAGATGGCGTCAGGACAAATCTCCTCGATCAGGCCTCACAGTACAGCATCCTCGTTGTGGACCTACTGGTAGCCCTGGGAGTCTACGTTGTGGCTAGGCGTCGATTCGCCTAGACTTTAACCACTCGATCGTACAAGCCCTCGGCCCTCTCGTTTACCTCATTGATGGATAATTCGTTGCGTGGGCCAACCGTTTCAACAACCCCAGAAGCCAGGGCCGACCCAATGCATGCGCACCAGATGGGGTCCTCGCCCTCCAGATACGCCTGGAAGAAGCAGCCCATGAAGACATCCCCAGCACCCGTGGGGTCCCTCACGGTGATGTCTTCTACTGAGGGAACATCAAAGGCCCCGCTGTCCGTCATCAGTGTAGCCCCCTCCTGACCTTTCGTGGCGATGGCTGCCTCGATCCCCAGCCCGGTTAACTTCTTCAGGCCCTTCAGGCAGTCAGTCTCCTGTGTGATTAACCGCAACTCCCGTTCCGATGACTTGAATATCTGCGTCCTCTGGAGCAGGTCCTCGTCGTACCACGCCCTATGTTTGATGGCTCCATCCCGCTGGACCTCCCTGACGAATCCCTGGGGGTCGAGCGCCAGAACCTCAGCGTCGATCCGTGAATATGTCTGCTGAGGTATCTCCCCCACTATTGGCGAGAGAAGAACAGCCTCTGTCGCCTCGATGACGTCACTAGGAAGGATGTCTACGCAGACACCCTCTGCTCTAAGTCGTCTCTCGGGGATTCTATAGTCCAGTACGAATTTTGTAGTCGTCGCATCCTTGACGATGTCTTCCCGGATATCTAATCCAATCCGTTTCAATTGAGAGATGTGATCTTCACTGATATCCGAGCCTACACTCGTAATGGCTTCGATTTTCCCACCCATCCCCCTTGCAGCTAG
>JAUWDP010000011.1 GCA_030608725.1 Candidatus Bathyarchaeota archaeon | reverse complement strand
GGCGGCATGGATGATGATGAAGAGGGGGGCGGAGGTCCTCCCCCTGTTCATGGATCAGAGGCCCCACGTCGGCGAAAGTTACGTGGAACGGGTGAAGGACGCGCTCAGGGGTATCTCCGACTACATCCCGACCGACGACATAGGCCTGTACGTCGCCCCCATTGGGGATCTGATGGGCAGGATATCGGAGTCCCCCAACCCGAAGCTCAGGTGCGTGCTCTGCAAGCGCTCCATGTACAGGATAGCTGCAGCTTTCGCCGTGGAGCAAAGGGCTAAGGGCATCGTGACGGGTGAGAGCCTGGGGCAGGTCGCCTCCCAGACCCTGGACAACCTCTACGTGCTCGACGAGGCAGTCAGCATCCCCGTGCTGCGGCCGACGATCGGATTTGACAAGCTGGAGATCGAGGGGGTCGCGAAGAAGATAGGGACATATGGCATCTCGGCTGTGTCCGTCGACGGCTGCACCGTGGTCCCGAGTAAGCCTTCCACGAGGTCCCGGCTGGAGGAGGTCCACAGGCTTGAGGAGGAGCTTGGGCTGCTCGACCTATGCTCTGAGGCGAGCCAGAGTATTACTAAAGTTCCCGTCTAATCTTCTTCTCACTGGTTAGGGAAACGTGAAATAGGCGTGAGCCCTACGGTATCCAGCTGGTGTCATTATGGCTAAACTACCCAGGAACGCCCTGGAAGGGAGCGTCGACCTCGACTTCGAGGAGACCGAAGAGCACTGGAACGCCTACGCCCTCAGCGACGGGACCACCATCAAGGTGAAGCTGGTCCTGAGGGGGGTGAAGCGCCTCAAGAGGTACGAGCCCGACGGGACCCCCATCTACGTCATAAACTCGATAAACGTCGTCAGGGCCCTCAACGTCCCCCCTGAGCTCAAGGCTAAACCGAAAAAGTCTGAGATGGCCCCCGTCTAGCCCTCGAGGCCTGAGCCTTGAAGCTGGACCTCGTCTACCACACCCCCGACGTGGAGTCTCTCATCGCCACCGCGATGCTGACCACTACCAGCGGTGCAAGGCCTTCAATACTCTACAATCGCCTGATAGAGAAGAAGAGGCGCGTTGCGGAGGTCGTGGGCAGGCTCGAGGCCCAGCACGGGAGCACCCTGGAGCACAACAGGCTGGTCTGGCTGCTGGAGGCCGCGGAGGGAGAGGTCATTGACTTGGCGCTGCGGTCTAGGTTCTTAGCGATAACTAGACTCGGTGATGACCGCTGGCTGCTCAGCGCAAACCTGAGGACCGTTGTTGAGCTAGCCGTAGAGGACGATCCCTTTGCAAAATCGCTGGCGGCTTCGATTCAAGAGGTAGCCCCCAATCTCAACTTCAGCTCATCGGGGAGTGGGGCATGAAAGCGGAGCTGCTGAGCTTCACACCCCTCAAGGAGCTGAAGTCGGTCATCCCTGAAGACCTCACCGAAAAGGAGCTGCTCCCCCACATGACCTACGTCTACGCCATCGAGGGCATCAGCAGGGCCTGCAGCCACCAGCTCGTCAGGCACAGGACCGCCTCCTACTCCCAGCAGAGCCAGCGCTACATCCCCGTGAGGAGGCTGCGGGAGAGGGTGGTCATCCCACCCAGCGTCTCGGAGAAGGCCCTGGACGAGTACCTATCCCTCATCGAGGGCGCCAGCGACGCCTACGAGGGACTCGTTGACAGGGGTGTCCCCCGGGAGGACGCACGCTTCGTCCTGCCTAACGCCACGGAGACGAGCCTCCTCTTCACTGTCGATGGCAGATCCCTCCTCCACTTCTTTGGCATAAGATGCTGCAACAGGGCCCAGTGGGAGATAAGGGCGTTGGCGGACAGGATGCTTGCCGAGGTCCGGAGGGAGGAGCCCGCGCTGTACAACCGCGCTGGTCCATACTGCTACCAGCTTGGGTGTTGCCCCGAGGGGCGCTTCACATGCGGCAAGATGGGCGAGGTAACAGAAAGATACGGCAACCTGGCGTAGGATCTAGTGGAATAAAAGGGAAAGAAAAAGAGGGTTCTAGCCCCTCTTGAGGACCCTTCCGGGCTTCGCTCCCGTGTGCTCCGCCTTCTCGACGACCGGTGTGCCGTTGATGATGACGTACTCGATGCCCGTGGGCTTGCTCCTCGTGTCCAGCGGGGTGCCCGTCACCTTCAGCCCCGGCAGGTCCATGAGGACGATGTCGGCGTAGGCTCCCGCCTTGATCACGCCACGATCCTTGAGATTGTGGCGCACCGCGGCCTGCGTCGAGGTCTTGTGCACCGCCTCCTCCAGGGTGAGGGCCTTCATCTTGTTCACGAACTTGTCGAAGAACCCAACGAAGGCGGAGTAGCTGCTGATGCCGGGAGGAACCCACGTCGGGGTCTCCCCCACGTGCTTGTAGTCGTCGACCCCCGTGTCGAGGCCCACCGAGGCTACGGGATGCTGGTAGAAGATGGCGTGGTAGTTGGCGTATGGGTCTCTTGCGGCCCCCACGGCGGACATGGCGTCGGGGTCCTCGGAGATGAGGTCCATCCAGACGTCGAAGGCGTCCTTCCCCCTCTCCTCGGCGATGTCGGCGAGGGTCTTGTCCACCGCCTTGGGGTCCTTGTGCCTGAGGACGTGGATGTTATCCGCCCACCGGGGGTTGGTGTTGGGGTTGTAGGCGACCCGGATGAAGAACTTGCCCCTCTTGAGGGAGTCCTTGATCTCCTCCCGGAAGTCCTTGACCTTCATCCACTTCGCCAGCTCCTCCCTGCTCCCCAGCTCCCTGATGAAAGGCAGGAACAGCGAGCAGAGGTAGGACGAGCCCCCGAACTTCGTCGGCAGCGCCGGAGGGATGACGTCGAAGCTGATGTCCAGCCCCTCCTCCAAGGCGGCGTCGATGTAGGTCAGCGTCGCCCTCCTGTTCGCCTCCTCAAGCATCTCGGGCCCCCCCTGGGGATTAACGTACCAGCCCGTGAAGAGGTGGGCGATGTTCATCCGGACCTTTGATGCCCTGGCGATGTCGAGTATCTCGGTGATACCATCTATCTTGTCGTGCTGGCGATGGCCCGCCCCAACATTCCGCCTCCTCCCCGTCCTCCGTGAGTGGGGGCAGAGGACCGCGCCGTACTCGTTGAGGACCTCGGCGTGCTCCACCAGCTCCTCCCTGTCGGCGAACGTGTCGGGGTCGTAGTCGAGGCCGTAGCTCATGCCGATGCAGCCCTCCTCTAGGGCCTGCCTGATCTGCGTCGACATCTCGTCCCTCTCCTCCCTTGTCGAGGTCCGCATCCAATCGTCGCCCATCACGTAGCGCCTGACGGTGCCGTGGCCCACCAGGGGGGCGTAGTTGGTGGAGAAGCCCCTGCTCTCAACGACGTCGAAGTAGTCGGCCATGGTGCGCCAGTCAATGGTCCAGCCGTACTCCTCCTTCATTATGGCGTTGACCTGCTCACGGGGGAACTCGGACTTCTCGGGGTAGTACTTGTACTTGATGAGCTTGTCCAGGTGGACCCGCGCAGCCCCCGGGAACCTGATCTCGTCACCTATGGGAGCCGGAGACATGCTGCACTGGCCTCCCACGAATGTGGTCACACCCTGGTGTACGAAGCTCTCACACCCCGGGTAGAAGAGGAGCCCCGTCTCGGCGTGGCTGTGGGCGTCTATGAAGCCCGGGACCGCGGTCAGGCCCTTTGCGTCTATGGCCTTCACGTAGTCCCCCTTTACCTCGCCAACGGAGGCCACCCTGTCGCCTTTGATGCCTATCGATCCCTTGTAAGCCGATTTACCGGAACCATCAACGATGGTCGCGTTCTCGATAAGAATATCGTATTCGTCCCTGGAAACACCGGTCTACATTGTCTCATTTAGTATTTAGATTCAACCAAACGAGACGAGTATCCAATATGCGTAGCTCCCCACAACCATCCACGAGGCGGGAAACCCCTTTTATCGTCCCTCCCCCTATTCTCCTGTGGTTTCCATGAGACGAGTGCTAGCAGTGGTCTCACATCCCGACGACGAGACCTTCGGATGCGGGGGAGCCCTGGCCCTCAACGTACAGCAGGGGGGCTTGAGCCAGGTCCTCTGCCTAACAAGCGACCCACCGGAGAGAGGAGACGAGCTCAGAGCAGCGTGCAAGGCCCTCGGGGTCAGCGAGCCCGTGATCATGGGCCTTGATAAGATCTCGGTTGACGGGGGCGTCATCAGGCAGGTCTCAGAACACATCGCCTCGTTCAGGCCCGATGTCGTGATAACCCACCTTCCCACCGACTATCACAGGGACCACCGGTTGACGTACGAGGTCGTGAAGGAGGCGGTGGAGTGGGCTGCCCACACGACCACGTATGAGGAGCCTTGGCTCGTCGGTCGGCTGCTGCTCATGGAGGTGAACACCCTGATCTCCAGCCCCCACGTCCTCCTAGACGTCTCGGATGTCTGGGGGCTCAAGGAGGCGGCTGTCGAGAGCTACCCCACGCAGTTGGCCAAGTTCAAGGACGGCTACTATCAGAGGTTCACCCGGGCCAAGGCTGAGCTCAGGGGCGTGCAGGGCGGATGCAACTACGCAGAGGCCTTCATCGAGGAGCCCCTCCAGAGGAACGGCCCCTTCTACGAGACGAAGGCGTCCAAGTCTCTATAGCATCTTCCGCGTCAGGGAAAACGTTTAAAGCGACTATAAGGGCTGGATTCTAAGGTTATAATCTATGAATCTCTACGGCCTCAAGGTGATCGACTTCCACTCCCACTTCCCCCGCCAGAGAACCGGGAGGAGGGCCAGCTGGAGGGCGCGCATGGTGGAGCGGTACGGGGAGCGGAGGACGGACATCATCCTGGAGAACTCCCGCCGGTACAGGGACGACTGGAGGAAGATGTGGGCCTTCGACGAGTACGAGACCGACGTCCACACAGACGAGGAGCAGGCCGAACGATGGGTCGCGGACATGGACGCCAAGGGCCTCTCCAGGGTCAACTTCGTGATGGGAGGCGGAAACGACAACCTCTCGAAGATCGTGTCATGGCACCAGGACAGGTTCACGGGCTTCGCCCATCACAGCGTCTGGGACGAGGGGGCGGCCGAGGAGCTGGAGAGGGCGGTGAAGGAGCTGGGCCTCAAGGGATTCAAGATGATCGCGTCCAGCCAGCAGAAGCCCATCGACGACAAGGCCGCTTACCCGGTCTGGGAGATGGCGGAGAACCTGGAGGTTCCGGTGCTCATCCACTTCGGCGTCCTCGGGGGAGGCGGGGGACCCGCGTACGACCTCAGGAACATGAACCCGTTGACGCTGTGGAAGGTCTGCAGCGACTTCCCCACCCTCAACTTCGTGATCCCCCACTTCGGCGCCTGCTACTGGAGGGAGCTCCTGCAGCTTTGCTGGCAGTGCCCCGGCGTCCACGTCGACACCTCGGGCTCCAACCAGTGGATGAGGTGGATGCCCTACGAGCTCACCCTGAAGGACCTGTTCAGGAAGTCCATGGAGACCATAGGCGCCGAGCGGCTCATCTTCGCAACCGACTCCAGCTGGGTCCCCCGGGGATTCAGCGTCGAGTACCTCCGGGAGCAGCTGCGGGTCTGCTACGACATGGGCCTCGACGAGGAGAGCATCGGGAAGATCTTCTACGGCAACGCCGCCAGGCTGCTGAAGCTCTAGGCCCTTCACAAGGGTTTTTATCCCTCTCTAAAAAGAATAAGCCAGTCATACTGCTCATACTGTGGTCGATTTGGCTCCGGAAGACGTTCTACGACCTGCTCACGAGCTCTACACCAGCCACATCGTAAAAGGCGTTTCGGGGGGCCTGGCCGAGGAACTGTGGGGGCGTATCCCCGTCACCATGGGGGAGGCGTACGGCCTCCTCAAGGAGGTGAAGGCAGGGTACGGTGAGACATCCGACTCCCTTGAGGAGCTGAAGCGGGCGATGAAGTCCAACCTACGCAGATTAGGTATCCTGACCTCGTCTGTCTCAGAGAACATCGACCGCCTCGAAAACGGGGTAGTGGAGACGGGGCAGCAGCCCAACGCCCTCGGAGGCCCGAGCCTAGTCCTGAACAAGATAGCTTACGCCAAGAGCCTGAGCGGCATGGGGGAGGAGGGCTACGTGCCCCTGTTCTATGTGGCAGACTACGACGGTGTCCAGCCTGAGCTCACCAACACCCGGGTGCCCAGCCCCTCCTCGCGAGGCGTCCTCATCAGGTACCCCACGTCCCCGGAGCAGGAGGGGGTGCCCATCCACGAGATACCCAACCCCCCCGAGGCCTGGCTGAGTCAGACACTGGAGAGGCTGACGAGCAACTACCGGGGCCTACTCAATGGCGTTGACGGCCATCTGAGGGAGCGGGCCCTGATGAACCTCGACCACGCGATAACGGTGTTGAAAGGCGCCTTCTACTCCACGGAGAATGTCTCAGACTGGTCAACTAAGGTCATTGGCTCCATCGTCAACCTTGAGGCCGACCTGGGAGTCCCGATCCTCAGCCACTCCATGCCGGGGACACGCCACATCTTCCAGGAAGGATACGAGATCCTCCTCGCCGATTCGAACCGTGAGACCTTCATCAATGCCTCTAACCGGGCTGCTGAGAAGGTAGAGGCGTTGGGCCATAAACCCGGGATTGGCCTCAGGGATCCAGACTACGTCCCGTTCTTCTACGAGTGCCAGACACCAGGATGCCAGAGGCGCCGGGTGGAGCTCAGTTATCACCGCGATGCAGGCTCAACCACGGCCAGCGTTGGGGGTAAGTGCTCAAAGTGCGGCGCGGTCTACGAGTTCTCGTTCGACGCTGGTAGCCCCGACCTGTCCGACATCGTAGGGAGCATCTCTCCGAGGGTCGACTCCCGCCAGGTCATTGTGGATTCCGTCCTCCCGATTCTGGCCCACGTCGGGGGGCCCGGGGAGACGAACTACTACTCCGAGGTGATCCCGGCAGCTAAGGCCGTCGGCCTCCCCTTCCCGGTCTTCCTCCGGTACACCCGCCTCTTCTACAACACCCCGTGGAACGAGGGTTACGCCGGGGAGCTGAAGCGGCTAGGATATCGGAGCCTGGCGGATGAGAGGCTGTTCAGTGCTCTCAGCGGCTGGGTGCAGGCCCGGAACGAGAGAGACCAAGAGAGGCTGAAGAAGGCCCATGTAGCAATTAGGTCCTGCGTTGAGTCGACGGACCGGGAGCTCAGGGAGATACTGGATGGCCTGAACGCAGAGATCGAGGAGATCAAACGTAAGCTGAGTTCCTCTGAGGATAGGGCAACCCTCATCGCGGAGATGAGACGGAAGCAGGCGATGGCCCAGAAAGTCGAGGTCTACCTATCCTCGGCCCTGGGGCGGTTCAGTCCGGAGAGGTTCGGTCAGGAGGTTAGCTGGGCATGGCTGGACGTCGCGGTGGTCTCGGGGATGCGGGACCTCATGGGGGTCTTCATGCGCCAGTACAACAGGCACACACCCAACTCGTCGATGTTCTACGCGAACCTAGGCTGAAGTGATCTCCTCGTAGACCTCGGCGTACTGGCCCACGATCTTGTCGATTGTGTACCTCTCCATGACTGTCTCCCGGGCCGCGTCTCCCAGCCTCTTCCTGAGCCCCGGGTCGGCGTTGAGCTCCAAGATCCTCTCCGCGATGGCCTCCGGGTGCTTCAGGGGGACGAGGAAGCCGTTGACGCCGTCGTCGATTATCTCGGGGATCCCCCCGACCTCCGTTGCGACGACGGGTAGTCCGCAGCTCATGCCCTCCAGGAGGGTGAGGGGGGTGCTCTCGGTCTCCGAGCAGAGGACGACGACGTCGGCGCATCCCAGAAGATGGGGGACGTCGCTCCTGTATCCCGTGAAGAGGACGTGCCTGCTGAGGTCCAGCTGGTTCACGAGCTTCTCGATATTGTGCCTCTCGGGGCCGTCGCCAACGAGGACGAGGCGTGCCTCCGGGGCCTTCTTGGTGACGATGCTCATTGCGTAGACGAGGTCCCCTATCCTCTTCACCGGCCTGAAGTTGGAGATGTGGGTGACCACGACGTCCCTGCCCTTAATGACCTCGGGGTCCTCGCATGGGGCGGGGAAGAACCTATCGGAGTCCACGAAGTTGGATATCACATTGATCTCCCGTGAGATCCCTAGGCTCTCATGAGCCTCCTTGGCGATGAAGTTTGAGACAGCTGTGACGGCGTCGGCCTTCTCGAGGGAGAGGGTGTTGACGGGCATGTAGGAGGCGTCGCTCCCTAGGATGGTGACGTCGGAGCCGTGGAGCGTTGCGACGTAGGGTTTACCCGTGAGCTCCCGGGCGAGGAATGCGGCCGTCGAGTGGGGGAGGGCGTAGTGGACGTGGAGGAGGTCCAGGTCCTGCTGCTCGGTGATCCTGAACATCTCGGAGCCGAGGGCGACGGTGTATGGCGGGTACTTGAACAGGGGGTACTCGACGACGGAGACGAGGTGGACGTGCACGTTCTCGTAGTCCTGGTCCTGGATGGCGACAGGGCGCTCGTAGGTGATGAAGTGGACCTCGTGCCCCCTCTTTGCCAGCTCCACGCCGAGGCGGGTGGCTAATATGCCGCTTCCTCCCATGGTGGGGTAGCAGGTTATCCCTATCTTCATACTGTGTCCTCTCTCCCGTTGTAAGATGTGCTTCATGAGAGAACGGGTAAATAAAAATGGTGGGTATAGATGTGCTACGTGCCCTTCATCCGTTTCTCGACGCCGAGGATGGCTGCTATCTGACCTTCGTGGTGGATGATCTCTGAGATCAAGCCCATGAGGGTTGCCGCGTGCTCCCTTTTACCCTTGAAGAACTCGATCTCCTCCTCGATGTCGCTGTCCCTGGTTTTTTTCTTTAGCGGGGGGATAGTTGGTCTTGGCTTAAAAAAGGTGGAGGTTTACTCCTTCTCCTTGAGGCGCTTTATGGTGCCCTTGAGGTAGGCGATCTGGCCCCTGTGGTGGACGAGCTCCCCGAGGTACGCGAAGATCCCGGTCTTCCTCTTCTGGGTCCCTCTCCAGAGGGGTATCTCCTCCTCGAGCTGCTCCGACGTGAGTTTGCCGATGCCCTTCATGACGACCTCCTTGGCGCCGTCGATGTCCTTGAGCATCTTCTCGACCGTGTAGTCCTGGTCCCTGTAGTCGTCGGGCCAGCCCGCAGGAGTGTACTCCTGGGTGCCCTTGATGATGCGTGGGATGCTGACGTTGGCGATCCTGGACATGTGGTTGAGGGTCCAAGCGACGCTGTTGGATTCCTCCGTGGGCTTCCACTTGGCGTCCTCATCGGTGATGCCCTCGACGGTGCGGCTTATGGATCCGAAAATGTACTCCGCCTGGTCCTTCAGGATTGAACCTTTCTCCGACATTGTTACACCGATAACTGGTCCGCAACGGGAGTTATTATATTATTCACTTGGAGGCCCTCAATCCGCCTTTAGAGTATCTCATTGTTTTCTGTCCTCATTGATCGTAGTAAAATACCCAGCACAAATGTTGACGTGCGCAATCAAAAGACGGAGGAGCAGTCGGAAAGAGATAAAACACACTCCCTGAATTTCTATTGGAAGTGTCACTTGAAAAAATACATCTCGAAATACTGCAGTTGTTAATAGATAACATGCCCAAAGACTTCTCTGACACAGGTGACATCTCACGTAAAATTCTGTTTAAGTCAGTGAACTACAAGCCAAAACAGATCGAGAAGGCATGCGACGAACTCGAATCCAGAGGATTCGTACAATTTCATGCCGGATTCTTCAGCAAAGAATGGTCGTCCATCTCGATCACAGACGAGGGAATAGACATCATGGAACCAGAGGATGAATGGGACCAGAACCCACGAAACCTCCCAGAATAAGTGACCAAGATAAAGTAATTCAAATTCTACTGGTCAGTGAACCCAGCAAGAAAAACCAGAACCAGTTCCAAGAAACGATGGAATCCCCTAGACCCCCCATCATGTGCTACCCCTCATAACCCGAGAACCATGGTGCGGAGAGTGGGATTCGAACCCACGAACTCCTAAGAGATAGGAACCTCAATCCTACGCCTTTGACCTAGCTTGGCGACCTCCGCCCAGAAACCATACACCCCCACACCGTTTTTAAGTTTGCCTCTAAGCCTAGACCGCAGCGACCACGGGAGACTTTTTATCGGGAGAAGACGACAGGAGAAACATCGAATTGAGCCGGTGATGACATGGGCGCCAAAGGAGCCGATGACAGCGGAGCAGTCCCTCCTGCACGGCCCGATGAGACGAGGCGACCCACTGGCATGAAGGGCTTCACCATCATCTGGGCGGGCCAGCTCGTCTCCCTCCTGGGCACAGGCATGACCCAGTTCGCCATCACCATCTGGGCCTGGCAGACCACCGGCATCGCGACCACCCTCGCCCTCGTGGGCTTCTTCACAGCCGTCCCCCAGATCCTGACGAGCCCCCTGGCCGGAGCCATCGTGGACAGGTACGACAGGAAGCACGTCATGATTCTGAGCGACCTGGCAGCCGGCATCGCCACGGTCGCCTTCCTCGTGCTCTACTCGGGAGGCCACCTCCAGGTCTGGCACCTCTACGTCATCAGCGCTTTCTCCGGCGCTTTCGGGGCGTTCCAGTTCCCAGCCTACTCGGCCACCGTCTCCACTATGCTCTCCAAGGAGCAGTACGGGAGGGCCAGCGGCATGATCGCCCTGGCGGAGGCAGCATCCGGGATCGTCGCCCCCATCTCAGCCGGCATCCTCCTCAACGTCATAGGGATCGAGGGCATCATGGCCATCGACATCCTCACATTCATCGTGGCCATCGGGGCGCTGCTCATGACATACATCCCCCAGCCCCACCTGGAGGAGACCGCTAAGGCCGAGAGGGGAAGCATCTGGGAGGACTCGGTCTTCGGGTTCAAGTACATCTTCAAGAGGCCGGGGCTCCTGGGCCTCCTCACCGTCTTCCTGCTCCTGAACTTCATCCTGAGCTTCAGCTTCACCCTCTTCGCCCCCATGATCCTGGCGAGGACGGGGGACGACACCCTCATCCTGGGGGCGGTCCAGTCGGCCTTCGGGGTAGGCGGGATAGTAGGAGGAGTCCTCATGAGCGCCTGGGGGGGTCCAAAGAAGAAGATCAACGGGATCATCCTTGGCATGGCGATCACCAGCCTCATCACCTGCTTCTTCGGGATCGGTAGGAACATGACCCTCTGGGCCCCGACGGCCTTCCTGGTCATGGCCTTCCTCCCAATCCTCAACGGCTCCAGCCAGGCCATCTGGCAGTCCAAGGTGCCCCCAGCGATGCAGGGACGGGTCTTCGCGACGAGGTCCCTGATAGCCAGGGTGGCCTCCCCCATCTCCATGGCCATAACGGGCCCCCTCGCCGACTGGGTCTTCGAGCCAGCCATGATGCCGGGGGGGAGCCTCGTCCCCGTCTTCGGGTGGCTGGTGGGAACGGGCCCGGGAGCCGGCATAGCGGTCCTCTTCGTGGTGATGGGGGTCTTCGGGTCCATCACGAGCCTGGCGGGGTATTCCATAAGGTCGATCCGAGACCTCGAGACCCTCATACCCGACCACGACGCCCCGTCAGGACAGGTGGAACCCTCGTAGGATGGGCGGGGCCTCTCTCTCCAGGACATAACTATCCGGGCTAGAATACCTCAAGGGATATGAGTAGCCTACGATTTCAAGAAGTACACCATCCAAGATAGCCCAGTGATACACACGAAAGTCTTCCTGAAAAGCTGCCCCCTGGACTGCCCCCGGTGCCACAACCACGAGGGGAAAAGACCCGAGCCCGAGCACATGTATTAGGAGGGCCGCTGCGGGGAATCGAACCCCGACCAAGGGATCCACAATCCCGTATGCTGCCACTACACCACAGCGGCCACGCGAAGAATCTATGGAAGGTCGACCATTAAAAAGGGTTACTGGCTCCCCGGGAGCCCTGATGAAAAAAGGTTCAGGCCGGTTGTCGGTAGCCCCGTTCTACACACGCCCCCTTTAGTATCGTAGAAACCCTCAGAAGATACGTGAGCCATAAAAGCCAGAGAGGGGTCCAAGACAGCTACTCGCCCGATATACCAGCTTGGGCGAGGGACAACCTCGTTCTCA
>JAUWDP010000176.1 GCA_030608725.1 Candidatus Bathyarchaeota archaeon | reverse complement strand
CACCTGTATCGTCCATGGGAGTTCAAAAAGGTTTCCGGGTTCGCCCTCGGATCACCTGGCCCAGGTGTTGAGCACGAAGGCGCCTATGAGAAGGGCCACGATCCCTCCGAAGACAAGCATGTTGCCTATGTTCCGGAGGATGGGCACTCGGGCCCCCAGCTTGACGTCCACGTCGACCCCTGCTGAGCCGTCAGCGTTCATGACCACCACCCAGTAGCTCCCGGAGAGGGGCTCCCAGTTCAGGTCCTGGCTCCCTGAGCCGAAGCTCACGGCGTTCCAGGAGCTGATGACGACGGGGGCTACCTCTGGGGCTCCTCCCCCGTGGCGTGAGTAGGATATGTCGGGCTCATCCCTGTTCCAGGGGTCATAGGACCATGAGAGCCTTGAGAGCTCGTCGTACTCAACGCCTTCGAGATAGTTCTCGGCCTGGGATTGTTGAGCGACAGCTATCAGGATCTCGCTTGAGGGGTCGTTGCTCTCGACGACGAACTTCAGGGTGACTATCTCAGACACTCCTCTGGTCAGCCAGAAGGATGAGGGGAGGTTTATGTCCGCGTTGATATCAAAGCTCGGGGAGACGATGGCGTATGTGTCAGTGTGAATGCGGACGCTCCTGCTAACCAGGTAACCGTCCGGGTCAGCGAAGCTGCTCTGAGCCCACATGATCGCCCCCCCTCCGGCCATGAGCCCCAACGACGTGGCTATGATTATGAACCCTATGAAACCGGCGAGGATCCTACCTATTGGCCACCCCCGTCTCCTGGGCATTCGATATCCTGTCTCCCTCTGGGAGGCTCCACAGTGGGGGCAGTAGACGACCTCGTCTCCAACCTCTTTCCCGCAGCTTGGACAGTAAGGCACGGATGATCTCCTACCTTTCCTTCAAAAGCAGCCGGATTATTAAACCGATCTTTAACTTTCTCCATAAACTGTTTTATTTAGTTTAGCCATAGGAGTCCCCGTGTCCGACGATAAATTTGATTGTGAGGTCATGGACTGGGAGTTCTTCTACTCCCTCTCCGAGGAGGTCGCTCGGAAGATAATCGAGTCAGGCTACAGGGCCGACTTCATGGTGGGGGTTGCCCGGGGAGGCTGGGTGCTCTCCAGGGTGCTCTGCGACTTCCTGGCCATTAAGGACCTGGTGAGCCTCAAGGTGGAGCACTGGGGGGTGACGGCGACCCCAGACGGGACCGCCCAGCTCAAGTACCCCTTCGAGATCGACTTGACCGGGAGGAGCGTCCTCGTCGTCGACGACATAATTGACACCGGGGACAGCATGAAGATAGCTATGGACTATGTGCAGACGAAGAACCCGGCAGAGGTCCGGACGGCCGCCCTGAGGCACATCAAGGGCTCCACGTTCACCCCGGACTATTACGGCGACGAGATCAGCTGGCGGTGGGTCATCTTCCCCTGGAACTATGTCGAGGACATGTGCAACATCGTCCCCAAGGCGTCGGAAGGTACTGACGATCTTGCGGAGGTCAAGAGGCGCCTAAAGGCGGACCACAAGATCGATGTCGACGAGGATGAGATCACCCGAATCCTCGAAGAAGTAGAGAGAAGGAAAGGATGAGCCCCCGCTTCCCAACTAGATGAGGGTTTGATGCGCGCGCAATAAACTCGGAGTGCGCGCACCTAAATACCGGATTCACCGAACTTTCCTAGAATGTCCTCCACAAGCGCCGATAAGAGAAAGCGAGTAGACCCTGATCCTGTGACCTCCATAGCCAGCAGGATGAACCTTAGGGAGGGGGAGGAGGCCGTCAGGAGGGTTCTCCGTGAGGTCCACCGCATGAGGAAGGTCGGGACCAAGGACCTGGCCCGGGGCGCAAGGCTACCCATCCCCGTAACCGCTGCCATTAGGCGTGAGCTGGAGAAGGGGGGGCTGCTGAGGAGGGAGGGGGGAGCTGTCCTGACCCCCGAGGGGGAGGCGTACGTCACGGAGGTCCTGGGCTTTGTGTGGGGGGTGAACATCATGCCTGCCCCCCGCGATGGAGGTAGACCGTCTATCCCCGATGAATACACAGAGGCCTTGGAGAGGCTGAGGACCCTCTTCGAGTTAAGGCCCGCAGCCTTGCCCCCGCTGGATCAGGCACACGCCACCCCTGAGACCTCCCTGAGGCGAGCGTTGTACATGCAGGAGGAGGGGGATCTGGGGGGGAGGGCCGTGCTGTTCCTGGGTGACGATGACCTAACATCAGTGGCTGCCGGGCTGCTGAAGGTCGCTCGAAGGATTTCAGTCGTTGATATTGATGAGAGGCTGCTGAAGGTCATCGAGGAGATCTCCACGGAGAATGGACTGGGGATCGAGACCGTATGTCACGACCTCAGGAACCCCCTCCCTGAAGGCCTGAGGGGGGTCTTCGACATCGTTGTGACGGATCCCCCTTACACCGTACCGGGCGTCGAGGTCTTCCTGTCCCGTGGGATCGAGGCCCTCAGGAGCCTGAAGATGTCCACGATCTACCTCAGCTTCGCCGACAAGCCGCCTCTGGAGATGCTCGGGGTCCACAGGGCCATAACGGGCATGGGCGTCTTCGTCCGTGAGCTGATCCCCAGATTCAACGAGTACGTGGGGGCAGAGATGTTCGCGAACATCACCTCCATGATGAGGCTATCCACAACAGACGACGCCGAGCCAGCGGTGAAGGGAGTGTACGAGGGCGCCATGTACACAGGGGAGGTCAACCCCACCGTTCGGGTCTACAGGTGCAGGTGTGGCACTGAGATCAGGGTGGGGGCGGGGGAGACGTACGGTGCCGTGGAGGAGCTCAAGGAGAGGGGCTGCCCCAGCTGCAGGGCTCACGAA
Source organism: Candidatus Bathyarchaeota archaeon (assembly GCA_030608725.1). The sequence continues at coordinate 895 of JAUWDP010000176.1, read as the reverse complement.
GGCTTCCGTCTCCGTCGGAGGGTTAAATTGCAGGGAGGTCGGAGGTAGGGATGCCGTGAAGATCTCTCAACTCCTAGTGGACGCCTACGGGTGCAGCGCGGACCTGAACGACGACGTATTTCTACTTGACCTCGCCGAGAGGGCCGCCGAGGCTGCGCGTTCACACGTCGTGGAGAGGATGGTCCACAGGTACCCCCAGAAAGGGGTGACCGTCATCCTCATCCTCGCCGAGACCCACCTCTCTATCCACACTTGGCCGGAGCACGGGTACGCAGCCGTGGACGTCTTCATCTGCGGAGAGGGCAGGGATCCCCATGCCGCCTGGGACTTGATAAATGAAGGGCTGAAGCCTGCGTCCTTCGAAGAAAAGGAGATCTACCGGACCATCGGCAGAAAGGGCGAGGAAAAACCATAACCTGCCCCTGAGACACACGACTCAAGCTAGTCCCTAGAGCTCGACTCCCTTGGTTTTCTTCCCCATGAGGTTGTCCATTCTGATCCTTCCCACGGTCGCCCGCTCCAGGTGCTCGTCCATGACCCTCTGGAGCCCCTCGGACGGGGCGTCAAGCTGCCTGTTGGTCATTATGAAGGCGTGGCGCTTCTCCTCGAGGTCCTCGACGAAGGTGACCTCGCCCCGGAACATGACGGAGGCGAACTCCTGGCGGCAGTCGTCGTGGCCGTCGAAGAACCCGAAATCCAGGACGGCCTGGCCCCAGATCGTTGGGTTGGCCCTCATGTAGTCGAGCTTCTTCCCCTCTGGGGCGCAGTGGAAGTAGATGAGGTCCTTCTCCTCGTCGTAGCCATGGCTCAAGGAGACCAGGTAGGGCATGTCGTCCTTGCACATGGCGACCGTGATGTGCTTTGCCTCCCCTAGGATCCTCCTCAGCGTGGCTGG
>JAUWDP010000064.1 GCA_030608725.1 Candidatus Bathyarchaeota archaeon | reverse complement strand
GTGTGGCCGAAGCCCCGACCGGTGGACGTCCTGCCTGGGTCGCCTCCGTTCCCCGTGACTACACACTTCTGGAAGAAGGGCCAGTGGTCGCTGGCACCGCTCACCCGTGAGAAGTAGGGTATCTCAGCCTTCATCTCCCTGGCCCACTGCTCCACCAGGGGGTAGAGCTCGGTGTAGCCGGTGAAGATGACGCCCTTCTTGCCCGCGCCGCCGGCGGAGTCGAGGTTGAGCATGAACCTGCAGTCAGCCAGTTCGTCCTCATGCTCCTTGACGTAGTACCGTGAGCCGTGGAGGCCGGTCTCCTCGGCCCCGAAGCAGAGGAATCTGATCCGGCGCTTCAGGTCGCCCTTGACCATGCTCAGCACCCGGGCCATCTCCATGACGACGACGGTGCCCGAGGCGGGGTCGAGGGCCCCCTGGGAGATGTCGTGGCCGTCGTAGTGGCTCCCCGTCACCAGGTACTCGTTCCCCCCGGCTGTCCCGGGCACGTCTCCTACGACGTTGTACGTCTCGACCGGGAGGTTCTTGTCGGTAGTCTTGATCTTCACCGTGACCTCCCCCTCCCGCTCGATGAGGCGCTGCAGGAAGGTCCCTTCCTCGTATGCTATGCCCACGCAGGGGATGAGGGGGCTGATGCCGCCCGTGGGAGGCCCGTAGGCCGGGTAGTGGTTCATGAATATCCAGCCCTTGGCCCCCGCGAGGACGCTCCTCCTGAACTTCTCGGACCTGTGGAGGCTCCGGGTCAACCCCTGGGGACGAGCGCTGGAGACCATGACGACGCTCCCGTCCACCTCCTCCTTCCGCTTCTCGTAGATGTCAGGGTGGCCCGCCCCGAGGTCAACCAGCTTCGCCTCGACCTCCCCAGAGATGCTGTGGGGTAGGGAGATGACATCGAACTCCTTCTCGATCGGGCTGGTTACCTCAAGGGTGGCCTTCCCCCTCTTCCAGCCGGGGATCTGAAACGTCTCGTAGTGGACGTTTTCAAGGCCGTAGCTCTCAAGTTTCTCGACCATGTACTTGACGGAGCCGATGTCCTCAGGTGTTCCAGGCCACCTAGCGCCGTAGACGTCACAGAGCACCTTCAGGTTGTCCATGGGCTCCGAGGACGTGTAGATCTCCGCCATAATCTTCTTGTCGACATCCAGATACGGATTGTCTACCAAAAATCACACCGGAGGAGATTCACCCTATGCGGATTTAAGATATAGGATGAAAGAATTAGATGGACTCCTCCCAGGAGGCCGTGAGCCTGTCGAGGTATGCCTTGGCCTCCGGCCTCAGCTGGCCCCTCCTCTCCGTGAGGTAGTCCTTCAGCCGCGCCCCTAATGCGAGGGTCTCCCCGTAACCCCGCCCCTTGACCAAGCCCTCTATCTCCTCCTGGGTTCTGTGGCTCACAGGCCAGTCATCGGTGTTCAGGATCCTCACCGCCGCGAGGGAGGAGTTGGCGACGCACTCCCTCTGGGCACGGAGGTTCGCCTTGTCCACCGTGTCATGCATGGTGTGCCCGTAGCCTCGCCCGCCCCGCCTGCGCGCCTCCTCGGGGTCTCCCATCCCTGAGGTCGGGATCCCCTTCAGCAGGAACGGCCAGTGGTCGCTGTAGGGGCTCACCCCCTGGCTGATGGGTACGTCAACGCCGATGGCAGAGGCCACGTTTCCGAAGAATCTCTCCAGTTCGGGCCAGCCGTGGAGGCCGAATCCCTGCCTGCCCGAGCGGCCTGCTCCGTCGAAGTTGAGCATGAACCGGATGTCCTCCATCTCCTCCTCGTGCTCCGCGACGTAGGCCCTGCTCCCGTAGAGGCCGATCTCCTCGGCGGCGAAGGCGATGAACCTGATGGACCTCTGCAGATGCTCCCTCTCCCTCGCGAGGACCCTCGCCGCCTCCATGACGCAGACGGCCCCCGTGGCGTCGTCCAAGGCTCCAACGGCGATGTCATGCCCATCATAGTGGCCTCCATAGATCACCATCTCGTCATCGATGGCTCCGGGGAGATCTGCGACCACGTTCCAGGACTCCACATCGAGGTTCTCGCACTCCGTCTCCATCCTGAGCTTAACCCTCCCCTTCCTCTCCAAGAGACGTTCGAGGTAGCAGCCCTCCTCGTATGAAACGCCTATCGAGGGAACGATGGGGCTTATCCCACCCGTCGGGGGGCCATAGGTGGGATAGTGGTTCATGAAGATGAACCCCGTCGCCCCGGCAAGGATGCTCCTCTGGAACTTCTCGTTCCTGTGGAGGGGTCGGCCCATGCCCGGGGGAGTGTGGCTGGTGACCATGACTACGTTCCCCTCGATCTCGTCCTCCCGCTTCTCGTAGATGTCCACGGGGCCGTCGCCGAGGAAGACGAGGTCTCCCTCCACATCGCCCGAGGCACTGTGAGGGAGGGCGATGCAGGGGATCTCCTTCTCCTTGGGGCTCGTCACTATGAGCTTGGAGGAGCCCCGGTTCCAGCCTGGGAGGGTCAGGGACTCCATGTGGACGTCTTCAAGGCCGTACCCCTCGAGCTTGGCCGCCATGAATTCGCAGGCCTTCCTGTCGTCTCCGGAGCCAGGCCACCGGCTGTTGTAGTCGTCGCAGAGGACAACGAGGTTGTCCATGGTCTCGGTGCTACCGTAGACTTCCCCGAGTATCCTCTTATCCAGGTCCGAGTAGGGGTTGACCAAAACACTTCACCGCCTCTTACGTTTTCGAGGATGTATTTAACGCCGCTCAGGCGTCTCCAAACGGTTTTAAGTGGCTCGTCATCCCTGAGTCTTGGGCGCAGGTTTTGGGAGTCATAATCTTCACCGACAACCCCACCGTTCACGAGACCCAGCTGGTGCTGGGGGAGCTGAGGGCGCGGGGGATACCCACCAAGTTCAGGGCACCCTGGGACGTCTCCCTTCCGGAGATACCGGAGTATGACGCGGACCTAGTTTACGCACCTAGCAACATGCTGAACCGGGGTTCCACGTTCGAGCTGATCCACCGCCACCTCATCCTCAAGGAGCTGGAGGAGAGGATCGGCACAGTCATCAACCCCGTGGACAGCCTCCTCAACTACTCCAAGGGCCACCTCACCCTCCAGATGAAGAAGCTCGGCATCCCCCACCCTGAGACCCTCATCACCGAGAACATAGACAAAACCTACAACTTCGCCGCCGGGCTCCTGGACTCAGGCAGGAACGTGGTCCTGAAGCCCCTCTGCAAGGGGCGCGGGGTTGGAGTCATCAGGCTCGACAGGATCCGCAGTCGGGAGGACCTCCTCCAGTTCCTCACCTGGTACGGGAGGGCCCACGGCCAGGGGGTCTACTACCTCCAAGAGTTCGTCCCCAACCAGGGCCACGACATCCGGTGCATGGTGGTCGGGGACGAGGTCGTCGGAAGGGAGAAGCGCTCCAACCCCAACGACTTCAGGTACAACCTGAGCGCCGGGGGCACGGCCGAGAACTTCCTGGACCCCGCCTACGACGAGCTGTCGCTGAAGGTGGCGGAGGCCGTGGGCTTCAAGATAACGGGCATCGACGTCCTGCCAGCGGCGGATGGGACGCCCTACATACTGGAGGCGAACTGCTTCCCCGGGTACACCGGCCTGATAGAGGCTACTGGGATCCCGATACACTCTCGTATAGTTGACTACTTCGAGACGATTATAAAGAAATAGTGAGAGGACTCACTTCCTCTCAAGCTTGTCGGCGTCCACGAGCACCATTATGACAGCGTTCACCATCACGATCCCGTGGGACTTGGCCTCCTCGGATGTGGACTCCGCGGGCCACCTCATCCCGCCCTTGACGACGTTAATACGCCTGTTCCCCTCCGGTAGGATGCTGAGCACCGCGTCGCCGTCGATCTTCTCGGGGTTGGGAGTGGCGACCGTGACGTCGACCATGAGGGCATCCGACATCTCCTTGAAGCTACCTATCTTGAAGAGCTGCCCCAGCCCCACCATGCTGCTGTGGCTGATGGCGTCCTTCACCGCCCTCTGCGCGGCCTTGGTCTCGTCCTCCCCGTGGAGGTCGACGCCGGTCCCCAGCTCCAGAATGTACTTCCTGTAGTCCAAGCTTTTCACCGAGCGAACCTAGCCCAAGCACGATAAAAGCCTTGCCAGATTACAGGCTTTCAGAATAAGGAAGAGGACCTATTTGGTGTTGAATGTATACTCTTGACGGAGCGGTGAGGTATGGGTGCAGGATTCTCGGTTGAGGAGACCCACGGCGGCAGCTTTGTGGCCGTCTTCCCCTGCTACGCGCTCCAGATGCCGTCTTTCCCTCCGGGCTACTAAGGCTTCATCCAGCTCTGATGTGTCAAGTTGATTTCCTTAGTACTCCCTACCTTTGAGAGGGTATGACTATCTCCGGTCGGAGGATCCTCTGACGGATCTGGGTGGTGCCGTCTATGCTCGCCTGTTCTCCCTCGTGGGACTTCAGGATGCTGAAAGTTTCATCCCTCATGGGGTAGACGCCGAAGCCCTCCGTGGTGATGAGGGTAAGTCCTTCTTCGTCGCCTGTCAACCCCAGGCCGATCTCCTGCCCCAGGAAGTCCGTGAGGTCCTTCTGGTCCACACTGCCGGTCACTATGCCGTTTACGCCCATCTCGGCAGCCTTACGCAGGGCGTCCAGGGTAACCACGGAGCCCCCGACGATGATATCGCCCTCGTGTCCCTCTCCCATCACCTCGGTGGTTAAGGCCTCCCCCGGCTGGGCGACGGCGAAGACGAGTTCGCCGTGCGCCTCCCCGCCGACGCCGAAGACGCCGTTAACGAGCGCACCCCGTGTCTCGACGACGGCCCCCTCCCCGGGGATCACCTCCACTATCCTCCCGGGTACGTGGGCCTTCACCTCGACGGGGATGGGGTTGCCCCTCACGATAATGCGGCCGGCGCTCTTAGCGAAGACCTCGATGAAGCCGTCCAGGGGGGACCTGCATGTCTTGGTGAACCAGCCGAAGAAGAACCGGTGGATGGCGATCACCTCGTCCTTCGCCACCTTGTCTCCCTCCCTCTTCAGCATGTACCGTTCCGTCTGCTCCGGTTCGACCCCCAACGTGGCGTAGACCTTCACCTCCTCCGCGGCGGGATTCCTGACGGTGCCGCCGGCTATGACGGTCTCGGCGCCCACAACGTCCCCGACGTCGACGAAGACCTCTCCCTGGGTGGGTATCCTCCTGACCTTCCTGATGAGGGTCTCCTTCTCCAGTTTCACTCCAAAGCGTGTCACTGTCATCACCTACGTCCTCACTCTGGGAGCCGCCGGCCTCGGCTTCAAGGACTCCGCCCAGGTGGAGAGAGCCTCCTTCTTCGGTGTCTCAATCGGCCTTCCACGGGCGTCTACGATGACCCCGTTCTCGCCTCCCGTCACTGTGGCGTCCAAGCTTCTGCCCCTGCCGACGCCCACGTCGAACCTCCTGGTGGGGCTCACCACGATCCTCGCCGATTCGTCTGCCTCGAGGGGGAGGGTTTTCAGCTCTCCGAAGGCGACGGTCTCTGCAGTGATGACCCCGTCTGGTGTGGTCATGCTCACCGTAAGCGCCTCGTCTCCCTCCTCGGCCTTTCCTTTGGCTGCCACGCAGGTTCCCAGTTTGCGGAGGCAGACCTTGGACAGTGTCTGGAGCGCTGCCTCCCTGTTGGTGTCGAGGAGCATGCCGGCGTGGGGCATCATGCTGGAGACGTCGACGTGGATCTCCGTGACGCCCCAGGGCTGGATGGCGTCGAGGAGCAGCAGCGACGCTATCCTCAAGTTCTCCGGGTCTTTGAATACGCTCCCCCTGCCGATGACGACATGGGTCCTCTTGAGGTTCAGGATCGAGGGCTCCAGAGCCTGCTCGAACATCATCCCCAGGTCTCGCATCATCCGGACCCCCTTGAGCCTCGTGGCGTAGTTCCTGTGCTTCTCCAGACCGAGCCTGATGGCCTCCCTGACGGCCGACTGCTGAACCATCCTCTCCTCGTCCGAGAGGGCTTCAGGTTGCAAGGCCATGAGGTTGCCCACTATGTTGCGGGCTTTCCTCTCGCTGATGTCTCCGGGGATCCAGCGCATGATGTTCTCGACCCCCGCCTTCTTCATTACGTTGCCTACCCCGTAGGTCAGCCCGACGTCGGCGTTGAGAGATCTGTTGAAGACGCCGTCATAGACTGAGTAGACGTCTGTGGTCGCCCCTCCGACGTCGACCGCGAGGAGGTTAACCCCCCTCTCCCGGGCGTAGGCGTATAGGACCTTCCCAATCGCCGCCTGAGTAGGTATGATCCTGCCTTCGACCCACTTGATCAGCTTGTCGAAGCCCGGGGAGTGGATAATGACGTGCTCCATGTAGGAGTCGTAGATCCCCTCTCTGGCTGGCCCGAGGTTCTCCGTCTCGATGAAGGGGCGGACGTTGTCCACGGCCCTCGTGGCGTACCTGTCCTCCTTCAGGATCTTCGATACCTCCCCCCTGATCTCCACGTTCATGCTCATACTTGTTTTTTATGTTTATTGCGAGCAATGGTATTGTCCCT
>JAUWDP010000324.1 GCA_030608725.1 Candidatus Bathyarchaeota archaeon | reverse complement strand
CGTCCACCAGGCAGACGAGATCAGGAACGATATGCCGGAGGTCTCAATGTCGATCCACGTGGAGCCTCCCAGCTCGAAGGAACAAGAATAGGGGAGATTTTTTCGAATATTCCAGTTTATTACTTAGGAAAACGGGATGTCATCATTTTGCAAAGTTACTTACATCCTAGCTGAAAGAGCCCCTTCTTCAGCGAGCGAAGGGCCCAAACAATCTTTAGTGCTCGATCTTCCTAGCCCGCTCCGCAGCCTTAGCGTCTCCGTGCCTAGCCCTGTATGCGAGCATACCGGCCCTGATCACCGAGCTCACGGAGCCGTGGCTCGGGTCAAAGGTGTCCATGAACATGTCGCAGGGGAACTCCCCGCAGACGCCACAGTGGGCCACGCCGTGCTCACCCATGCAGCCGTAGAGCTTGCACTCGCCCCAGAAGGGCTTCCCCTCCCGTGCAAAGCAGCCCGGGCACCTCGGCTCCTTCTCTCCGGTGAAGTACTCGCAGTCGTTGCAGACGGTGCCGCAGCCCGAGAAGATCAACTCAGATTCCATGGAAGACCCCGGTTTGTCGACGTATTTTAAGCCTTGGGAACTCGGCTCGTGCGTAGATCTCTCTCCATCAGAACCAGTTCTTCCTCCCCCATCGAGAAAATCGCGCTACCAACCTCCATAACCTCCGTAAAGCCATGGCAGGCGAACAGGGGAGCCGGCCCGTTGGGGTATGCGGTCCGGCGTCCACTGATCACCTGAACCCTCTCATAGCCAAGGGTAGGAAGGTGGCTTATCAGATGTTCCAAGACCTGCCCACGATAGTCTAGGACATCGTATTCTCGCGAGTAGACGCATGTGATGAAGGCGGTCGCGGGGGTCTTCTCGTGCAGGGGATAGGGAACAAGCGGTGCCGGTATGAACTCTATCGCTCAAACGGGTTCATCCCCCTCGTATGAGATGAAACCTATGATTTCGTTTCCTGACGCCTCTTTGACCAGACACGCCCATTCACGCTTCGCCTCACAGGCTTCGGGGGTGTCATAGTTGCACAGCCGGCAGGTGTCACAGACGTTCTCAACAGTCAGGGGGGATATATTCTGCGCTTGACCTTCTTGTTTGAAGGGTTTGAGAACAGTTTTGCTCGATTCCATTCCTTCCCTCGCCATCCTCACGAGCTCTCTGGCGGGGACGGGCCCCGGGGTCCGGATTTCACCTCGTATAATCGTCATGAATGGAAAGAACACTCGATATCGTTCGGCCGCTTCCGGGTTCCGTGTCAGATCGACGATTTCGACGTTACACCCCAGCTCCTTAGCCGCGTTTTCCACCTGCTCTTTCATCCAGAGATGCCAGGGACACTGGCCGTCGTAGTGGAGAAAGAGGAGGTCTTCCATCTCAAATCATCAGACAGAGAGTTATTTTGACATCTTAATATGTCCCACGTTAAGGCAGATTCATTAGAAGGTGTGTCGTCCATAATCCATCCGAGGTGTTAGAGCGTGAGCGTTTCTGATAGGGTAAGCGTCGTGGAAGCAGTGGCGGATGACGCCGAGATTCTCGCCGAGATATCGAAAAGGGCGTTTGACACCGATATAGATGTAGGGGCGCCTGGCCCCGGAGGCCCCCCGGGTTACGACTCCCCCGAGGCTCAGCTCCGCTTCATGGAGTTCCTGGACTGCTACAAGATCCTCCTCGACGGGGCCACGGTCGGGGGCGTCTTCGTGGGAAAGAGCAACGAGGAGCACCTCGTCCTCGAGAGAATCTTCGTGGACCCGGAACTCCACAAGCAGGGCATCGCCACCCGAGCCACGGAGCTGATCTGGGAGATGTACCCGGAGGGGAGACTCTGGACCCTGGGGACCCCCGAGTGGAACGTGAGGACCAAGCGCTTCTACGAGAAGCTGGGGTTCACGCAGGTCGGCTGGGACCTCAGCGAGCCCAAGTGGAGGGGCCGCTGGTACGAGAAGCAGTTGGACCCGTCGCGACCCTACGAGATGGCGAGGATAGGGGACCTGGTGGACGGGATGAGGGGGGTCGACGTGGAGGGGGAAGTGCTGGAGAAGGGTATGGCCCGGTCGGTGAGGTCGAAGCGGAGGAGGTGGGAGACTCTGACGGTGGCCAACGCGGCGATCGGCGACGCCTCCGGGAGGGTGGTGCTGGTCCTCTGGAACGAGCAGATCCGG
>JAUWDP010000249.1 GCA_030608725.1 Candidatus Bathyarchaeota archaeon | reverse complement strand
CAAAATTGTCACCGGGGCCGTAAAGATTCACCGGTAAAAGAAATATAGAGTTAAACCCATACTGCTTGCGGTAGGCCTGAGACTGCACGCCCAGCACACTGAAAGTCAATAAGCTGCTCTGACCCCGTTCCGAGATGAGAGTGACATCAGAGATGTCGCTGAGACGGTCCCAGAGCCCGTCGTACAGCTCCCTGCATCGCCCGAAGATGTATGGCCATCCCACTTGCTCTCCGAGCCATCTGAGGCAGGCGGTACCCCCCAAGATGACGGGGAGGGGCCTTGTGCTAACCTCGTATCTCTGAGCGGTCTCCATGAGGGTCACCCCATCCCCCATACCGTGGCCTGAGGCCGAGAAGACCCCCGTGTATGTAGGATGAATGCGGCTCAGCGCCTCCTCCCCCACATACAGGGCTCCGGCTCCATCTGGGCCGCACAGGAACTTGTGTCTCGCCATGGCGTAGCCGTCCACCTCCAGTGCCTTCGCATCGACTTGCCGGGTGCCCACCGCTTGGATGCCATCCGAGAGGACCAAGATGTCCTCCTCGTGAGCGACCCGGCTGATAGCGCGCAGGTCGACGCGCGAGCCGGTAGCGTAGTTGACGTCCGAGATCAGGATCATCCTCGTCCTCGGCGAGATGGAGCCTGCGATGGCCTCCGTGGCGCCTCTCTCACCGTTCTCGAGTTCAGCGAAGACCAGCTTCACCCCCCTCCTCATCGCGTTCACCCGGAGAGGGACCAGAGCAGCAGGGTTCTCAAGGCTCCCCACCACTACCTCGTCCCCGGACTGGAAATCGTATCCCCAGAGAAATATGTTCATGGCGGTGGTGGTGGAATCGCAGAGGGCGACCTCGTCGGAGGAGCAGTTAAGGAACCTGCCTAGCTCCTCCTTCGCCTCGCCAATGACCTCATCGTACCTCACTAGGCCCGAGCCCTTCTCCCTCATGTAGCTTGGGTCGTCGCCCCTCGACTTGGCAGCTGCTTCGTAGCCCTCCTCGATGGCCCTCCTTGCGGCGGAGCAGAGGGGTCCCCACGAACCCGTGTTGACCGCTATAGTCTCATCTGGTAGGTTCAGCTCCTGCCGAACGTAGGAGATTTTATCACTCATTGCGTACGCCCCTGTGCAGCCTGCTCATATCTCGGCGCGCATTCGTTATCACGATTACTATGCTTGGAGTAGAGTCTGTCTTCCTGGATCAGCGGTTCGCGCGCTAGGGACGCTCACCGAGCCTGAGCAGCTCGGCCTCCGATAGAGCATAAACTCCGGCGGTCCAAACCCCAGTGCCCAAGACCTCCCTGTAGACCTCCACGGCCCTCTCCGACATCCCATTAGCCATGTAGTAGTTGGCGACGGCCTGCCCCCGGGTGGGGAGCCGCGCTGGCCCCTCGGCCCGGGCCTTCTCCAAGAGCTCATCGGGGGTCATCTCCCCCTTGTACATCATGAGTGTGTCGTAGTAGTCGTGCACCTCGATGATCTCCGCTCCAACGGGGATCCTGTTCAGCAGCTCGTCTGCTTCCTCCTGGAGCCCAAGCCTGATGAGGACCATGTAGAGCCAGTGGGCTGTTGAGTATAGCCCCTCCGGGTGGTCGATCGCCCCGAGACAGCGCCGATAGGCCTCCGCCGCCTCCTCCAGCATACCTGCGACGAAGTAGGTGAAGCCCTGGTGATACCAGACGTTCCAGTTGAAGCTCATGACGCCTATCTTGCCGTCCTTACGGCCACCGCTCACATAGTGCTCGGGCTCGTCCTCCCGCCCCTCGATGAGGGACGCTGCCTTCTCGAAGTCGGCTATCGCCAGGTCGATCCTCCTGAGGATCACGAACCTGTGCCCCCTGAACCTGTAGAACCGGGGGTTGTCAGGGTACTTCTCTATCCCCATGGAGAAGATGGCCGCGGCCTCGTTGAAGTTGCCCAGTATCCCGGCGCGCCTCCCCAGCCACACTATCTTCTCGGGGTCGTCGGTGTCCTCTAGATACTCCTCCAGTGCCTTCTCGTAGTTCTCCACGTGCTCTTTGAGCTTCCTCTCGTAGGCCTCCTTCTCGTTGGGAAGCCAGAGGGTGATGGGGGCCCTGTACAGTGGCGCCCCAAAAAGGCTGAACGCCTCGATGTTCTCTACGGATTCCAGTCCTTCCATACGAGAAGGTAGCATCCTGGAGATTAAAAGGTTGGAGAGACGCTCAGGACAGCTTCTTGAGGGCCTTCCCTATCCTGTCCAAGGCATCTGAGACCCAGTCCCTTCGAGGTCGAGAGGACCAGCCGCGCGCACGGACTGGTTCGTCAAGTACCAATGAGTGACCTTTTATTTTTTCAATGGCTAATATGATGCTGTGTTGATATGGTTGAAGTACTGAAAGGTGTCCACTCCGTTAACCTATCAGAGGACGGGGGACTCAGCTTAGAAGCCTGGATCCTCAACTGCTCCGAGGGACTGATCCTAGTTGACACAGGCATGAAGGAGTCCGCCTTCGACAAGTTGAAAGTTGAGCTGGACTCCATCGGCAAGTCCTGGAGCGACATTGAGAAGATACTGATCACCCACAAGCACGGGGACCACATAAGGAACCTGGCAAAGACGGTGGAGCTCACAGGTGCGGAGGTCTTGTCCCACGAGGACGAGGCTCCCCTCATTAAGGAGGCTACAGGGGTCGAGGTGAAGGGTATGAAGCACGGAGAGGTGCTGGACTACTGTGGGGGCATAGAGGTCATCCACGTCCCAGGCCACTCCGAAGGGAACGCCTGCTATTACCTCCCCGCCGTGAAGGCCATCATTGCAGGGGATACGATCTTCGCCGACGACGACGGGAAGATGGAGACGCCCCCCGAGAGGTACTGTCTCGACGCGGACCAGGCTGCACGTGAGATTAAGCGTCTCTTTGACTACGACTTCGACGCGATTCTGCTCACCCACGGCAAGAACACGATGACGGGCGCCAAGGAGAAGGTCAAGGCCCTCTG
>JAUWDP010000048.1 GCA_030608725.1 Candidatus Bathyarchaeota archaeon | reverse complement strand
TTGGTTGGGCCTGCATTTAGGTTCTTGTCAGATATCTTATGTTGCGCGCGCTGGCGTACATTACCGCTTAACACTTACCATATAATGAAAATAATGTATGGCGCGGTGCATCACAGCATAAAGGCTACGAGCATCTGAGTGGCTGCGCGCGCTATTATCACACTTGTTGGATTCGAATCCCACTACCAGTGATGATATCTCCCCTCTCTTTCCCCTTTTTTCACAAATTTATTTGAGCAACCCTTCTATCATAGCGCGCTCTGGTAGAAGCTAATCGGGAAAATCCCGGACCGCAGATGAATTTACCGATTGGTGTCGAGGAAGCTCTCACCACGTACTTGACCTATTTAGATGAGTTTAGCCCTCCAGCCTCCAAGAGGAAGCGAAACAGATGTTTTACTCTGCGCGCGCAGTATTTTATTAACACGTATATGTCAACCAAAAGAATTTGGCAACGCGCTGGCGCGCGTCCAGCTGAATCATGAGTTGAATTAATCCCCTAATCCCCTGTCCCATTTCTGGTAGACGTCTTCTATTCCGTCGCCTACGACCTCGATGTCAGTAATCTCACCCATGCCTGCCTCGTGGAGCCAGCGGACGTGATCAATGGTCATGGGGTCAATCCCTATGCACCTTGCCGCTGTTGCGTCTGCTGCCACAGGGTCGATGCTAGCTATGATGGTGTCCATCTTCACCGGCGTACCCTCCCATGGACCTCTACCGGATTTGCCGTAGAAGCCGTCGATAACACTGAGAGTAGGTGGCAGGGTCTTGCAGATATCATAGATGACGTTGTTCATTCCGTGGCGGTGCATGGGATACTTCTTGCGGGTGGTGAGCATGCCGAACATGTTCTTGAGCCCCATGGTGATAACTGTGTGGTGCAGTGTCTTCATGGACGGCACCGTGATGATGGCTGACTCCGTCGCTATACGGGCTACTTTGAATTTCTTGATTTTACGAGACTCTTTAACCTCCAGCTCCACTTTATCTTCGAGCTTTCTCATGTTGATGTACTCAGAGCCCAGCCGCTCTATTACCTCCATCATACCCGTCTCATGGATCGCCGTGTCAGGCGACGTGATACCGCCCTCAGTCTCGACCACAAGGGCTTTCTTGCCCAGCTCATGTACGATCCTGATCACTGCTTCAACTACTATCGGATCTGTTGTAATCCCTGTCTCGTAGGTGTGGCTCGTGATGAGGTTGGGCTTTATTAGCACAGTATCATAGGGCTCAAGGGCTTCCCTGTATGGTATCAGCTCCATCGCCCTATAGACCGGCTCCAGCCCACGCTCTCCCTTTACAACCGCTACCCGCGACATACCACTCCTCACAGAACACACGCGCGCACTATTAAATCGGCCTGCGCACGATGGGTACCGTTAGCCCGTTCTCCGTCCCAGCTATGCGCGAAATCGGATACTCGCGCGCTCCCTTTCATTCCTTGTCCTTAGCTTCCTCGATATGTCTCAGTAACACGAGAAGACCATTCTCCCTCAGAACGATCATGACCTTCCCCTTACAATGTGGGCATTTGTAGTACGCCTCATTCACCATGAGATTCTCCTTTGCTTCTATCGATTATATGCATTATCAAACCGATCACGTGTAAATAGAGTGCTATTCGCGTATACATTGCCTCATCCTCAGTCCTCCTATCTGACTCCCTGTTATACGGGTATTTTACGTAGAAAAGGTACATAATACCTAGAAGGAACAGCACGCTGATCGCGACCACCTCTTCCATGAGTAGCATCCAGTCTGTCATTGTATATCCATCGCTCTCTCACAAATGTCACATGATAAGCCTAGTACCCTGTCGCGCGCGCAATAAACTCGCACGAATCATCCCTACATGGGGGATACAATTTTTCCTCGCGCGCGCGCACACTCTCACTCAATCATTCTTCACTTTCCTGTTGTCATACCCACAGGAATGACATTTCAAGTACGATTTTCCTGTCTGATGATCAAATGTTGGGTACGTTATTCCCTCGCATTTGGGGCACGGGGGGTATTCATTAGAAGCTATCAATAAGCGCGTACCTCCATTACCAGATCGCTCGCTTGCAGCCAGATCCCTCCACCACTCGCCATTTCCCCGCTTATACCCTCCACGATTGCGGATGAATACATAAGAATCAGACAAGTGACTGTGGGAATCAACGCGTTCACCCAGCTCATCCGGGTGAATCCATACACTCCAAAGAAGATGTTCAAAGCGCCAACGAAGGCAAGAAGGGATAAGAGTCGCGATAATTCCATATCGTGCTCAGCACCTCTCCATGATTCCTCAAGGAGAGATAATAAGAGTATTGGTCAACGCGTCTCACGAGCGTAAGGAATCCGCCATCCAAAAGAAATGTACGCGCGCGAACCCCACATCAACGGGGCATATCGCAAGCCGCCAAAAGAAGAAGAAGCACCGTGACCCGGGCACTCCAATCTAAAGACGCGACCACCACCCAATAAACACATGATGATGAAAGACACCCCCCTCCCCCCCACCAAACCCCACATGACACAACAGTGAAACAAAAACCCTGGAACCCTTATCCCCTGCCAGCCACACGCGCCACAAACTGGTGCGGGGGGTGGGGTTCGAACCCACGGAGGACTGGTCCATCAGGTCCTAAGCCTGACCCCTTTGGCCACTCGGGAACCCCCGCCCGCGCCAATACCATACAACCCGAACAGAATTAAAACCTTACCAGCCCACCACACCAAAACAGAACAAACAAGAAAACAGGGAGCCAGAGGACCCCCCCAACCCCAGAAACCCTGTCACCCCTCGGCCTCGACCAGCCTAGCAGCGGGCGCATCCACAGGCGGACCATCGGAAACATACGACACGATCGCATCTCCCACCTCGGACGTAGTCGAGCTGCCCCCGATATCAGCGGTCCTGATCTTGCCCTCGGAGAGCACACGACAGACCGCATCCTCGATACCCCTCGCCTGCTCCACAAAACCCAGCCACTCCAGCATCAGCTTAGCCGACAGGATCGACGCAATGGGATTAGCCACCCCCCGCCCCGCAATATCCCACGCCGTACCGTGGACAGGCTCAAAGAAGGCGAAGTCGTCACCGATACAGGCAGAGGGCGCCAACCCGACTCCCCCGATCTGCCCTATCACGATCCCTGAGAGGATGTCCCCGTACATATCCGGGGTCACGACGAGGTCGAACGCCCTCGGGTCGCTGGCCTGGATCATCGCTGCAATGTCAACGCTAACGCAGTCGCTCTCGACCGTGTGCATCAGCTCAGCCACCTTCAGGAAGCAGCGTCGGAAAAGCTGATCCCCGTACAGCCAACCGCTCAGATCCACACATGTGACCTTCTTCCTCCCATTCTGAGAGGCGTAGTTGAATGCGAAACTAGAGATCCTCCGTGCGCCAAAGCTGGTGATGACACGCTTATCTAACCCCTTGTCCTCCCAGAGATAACCCTCATGCTCCAGAGCCGTCCCCTCGGAGTTATCCCTGATTATCACCACGTCCACACCCTCGTGAGCCTGATTTTTACCGTTGATCCCCGGGTAGAGCTTAAGCGGACGTATGTTCGCGTAGGCATCCTTCTCAACGCGCAGGTAGGCGAGCACCTTCCTCGGGACACCGTAAGGGGCATAGTCGTGCCCCACGGCTCCGAAGAGCACTGTGGCGGACTCCTCGATGACATCCCTTGCCTCCTGTGGCAGAGGGTTCCCGTTCTCGATGTAAGCTGCGCCCCCCACGAGGCACTCGATGAACTCGAACTTCAGTCCAGTGGCCTCTAGGACCTTGACGGCCTCCTTTGTGACCTCGGGCCCTATGCCATCTCCAGGCAGTACTGCGATCTTGACAGTTGGCATGGTAATCCCTCTACAAACAGTTACAGGCTGTGTCCAATCATAATTCTTAGTGAATACTGCCTCACTACACACACATTTTCCGGTAAAACCAAGAGCCAATGGACGCACATTTCACATCGAGGGGGTTTCCTGTATCCTTTCGCTAGACCTGTGGGAATCAATAAATGCGCGCACAGGCCGATTTCTGTCCTCTCTATTCAGGAGTAAGATGGACACTACGCGTTGAGGGCCCACTCATCTTGCCTTCACTCTCTGCTGGGTCATGATCTTGACTATATCCCTGTGCCTCAGGTGGTAATCCTTGGGCAGGCGCATCCCCGTCCTCGCGTCAATGGCAAGAATGTAGTTCTCAGCGAGTCTCGTATGTACGTCCCTGGCAAGATCGAGAGGCGTCGATCCGTCGGGCATAAGGTGGACATCGGGGAGTATGTTCCCGTGGTGGTCCGAGAACTCCGTTTCGTTGGCGACAGGGTACACCATGTTCACCTTGAGAAGCCTGAAGACCAGGGTGTTGAGTGCCTGCTGTATCCCGGTCCTCATCCACTTCTTCATCACCCTCTGCTCCACATATTCCAGTGCCTGCCTCTGGGCTTGGCTGAGCTCAGCGTCCTCAGCGATCCTGAACTTCTCCTGCCCTGGGATGTATGAGAGCAGTCCGCTCTTCTCAGCCCTCCTCAGGGCGAGCTCGGCCTCAGCAGAGCATGTCGCCACCAGCCCCTGACTGTAGTATTCCGTGAGCATCTCGATGTTCTCCTCCGCCGAAGGCAGGTCCATCTTGTTGGCGATTATCAGAAAGGGCTTGATCAGCGGGAGGAGCTCCCCAGCGAACTTCCTCGTACGTCTTGCATTCCATCTCTGAAAAGCGATCTCGTCGAGCCCCGTACTCCTCAACGCCAGGGCGACTTGATGGGGGCCCGCCTTGATGCCTGAGAGGGCTGTGGTTAGGGCCTCTTCGAGGGAGGTAGACGCCTCCTCCCTAATGATGAGCTGCCTGTTATTCTTTATGATCTGGGCGACCCATCTCTCGACCTCAATCTCGATGTCCATGATATCCTGCACCGGGTTCCCGCTGCCCGGCTTGGTGATCTTACCCTCAGCATCTATCGATCCAGAGGCGTCGACCACATGGATTAGTGCGTCCGCCTGCCCGATCACGGAGAGAAATCTGTTACCGAGCCCCCTCCCCCTCCAAGCGTCCTTTACCAGCCCGGGCACGTCTAGTAGCTTGACAGGGGCGTACCTCCAGCCGTCGATGCAGGTGGAGTTCAGGGGATTATCCTCCAATCCTAGTTCCTTGCAGACACAAACATCGCAGACGTACGCAGTGCCCTCGTTCGCCTCCTTAGTTGTGAAGGGATAGTTGGATATCTCGGCGTTTAGCAGCGTGGCCGCGTTGAAGAGGGTCGTCTTGCCCACGTTGGTCTTCCCTATTATCGCTATGGTTAACAAGGGAGAAACCCGTGGAGATCATACGCCATCGATGACATTAAGTCTTATGTAAATCGTGAGAAACGTCTAAACCCATGCACCCATGTAATGAAGTGTTAGTCACATTTTCTCAATGACATCTAATAGTTCAGGCAGACGCATGATCACGAAATCTGGCCTGTAATCCCCCTGAGGATAGTCTCCGGTATCGCTCACCCAGACAGCTTTCATGCCTATCCCTTTCGCCCCTGCTATATCGGTCCTCAGGAGGTCGCCGACGTGAACCGCCTCCTCAGGTCTAACCTCTAGCTCGTTGAGGGCTATCTCGAAGACCTTTGGATCGGGTTTACAGAATCCTACTTCGTCCGAGAAGACCGTAGACGTGAAGTATTGGAGCAGCTCGTGACCTTCTAAGTGCTCGCGGATTGTCGAGCCGGGCGTTACCCCCGTATCGCTGATGATGCCCATCCTGTACTCTCCGTTCAACGCCTCTAGTGTCTCCTTAACGCCTTCTTTGAGCGCCGGGGGGTCTACAACATATGCGTTCATGAAACTGCCAATGACTGATCGTATAAGATCCGCTGTGAACGGGATCCCTAACCCTGTTAAAATATGCTCGACCCTTCTCCTCACGCTGAGGTGGCTGTGATTAAGCTTCCATTCCCTGCGATAATATTCAGAGGCAGAATCGTATGCCCTTATTAATTCACTGTCTGGGAAAATCCAGCCCTCGACTTTTAGGTCTCTCTTCAGGGAGTTAATTCTTGGTTCAGTGAAGTCCTTGTTCTCCAGCAGTGTATTCCATAGGTCGAACGTCACAGCCTTTATCACCTAAAACCTCTCCCCGATGTCAACTAGACTCCATTGTAGAGTTTGGTGCGACCGCCGGGATTTGAACCCGGGTCGTTGGCTTGGAAGGCCAAAATCCTAACCGCTGGACTACGGTCGCCGACCTACCAAATACCCAGAGGAGGCTTTAAATCCTTTTTCAACGCTTGACCGGAAACATTATCTCAATCGTGTAGTCCGTGTAGTCCAAGTCCTCCGGGACATACATGATCTCGATGCTGTGTATCTCCTCGTCTCGCTCTAGCCCATCATGTTCTATGAGCTCCTCAAGCCGTTTATGGTAGACCTCGACCGGTGTGCCAGCTCCCTCGTATACGAGGAATGCCGCTCTTATTGACGGGAAGGTCTTGGAGTCTACGTCCTCTATCTCCCAGGGGAGAGGCACTAGGACCTCCTTGCGCCCCCCGGGGGTATCCGGAGGATCGTAGTACACGATCATCGAGTGATCATATGTTGTGTGGTGCTGGTAGTATAGCTCCGTAATCTTGCTGAGGAGTTCGGAGACCGCACTGGATTCGTTCTCATCGGGCTCCAGTACCTTGTAGGCGACTTTCATGGGCTCTGTTGTCCGTACGCCGAAGTGGACTATCATTATTACATACATCCTGATTCATTTAGAGACTCGGTTTCTGACTGAATCGCAAATATTGTGATGGGAGACATTTAAAGGCTTACCCTAAAAATAGGTCCATGGAAAGTCTTTTGAATGCCCTCTTAGAAAGTTTCCGGACATGGATGCGGCCTCGCTCATCATTGTCCTGGCAATAGGTTTAGCCTGCGGACTGGTGATGAGTCTTGTCGGTGCCAGTGCTGTTATGGTCGTCGTCCCCGGCCTGAGCATCATTTTGGGTTATGGGATGCATCTCGCCATAGGCGTAAGCCTACTGGTCGATGTTCTGGCTTCCCTTGTGATCGGCTACGAGTACTGGAGGCATGGGAACGTGGACCTTAGAGATGGACTCTGGATAGCCTTGGGATCAGTGGCTGGAGCTCAGCTGGGGGCGGGTTACACCGTCGCCCTCCCCGACTGGTTCTTGACCTTTAGTTATGGAGCCTGGATGCTGGTAGCCGGATTGATGATCTGGAGGAAAGGGATGAATAGGACTGCTATCTCAGAAAAATTATCTAGGTACCTAAGATTTAACTCAGGCTTGAAACGGGTGTTCGCTTCTCTATTATTGGGGATTCTGATCGGTATTAACTGCGGTGTCTTTGGGGCAGGAGGAGGGGTCCTGATTATGA
>JAUWDP010000288.1 GCA_030608725.1 Candidatus Bathyarchaeota archaeon | reverse complement strand
GTCCCCCGCCTTCGCGTAGCCGAAGAGGAGGTCACTCTCTGGCTTTTGGGAGCAGAAGATCCACCTCATCACGTCGGCGCTCATCTTCTCAGCCGCGTCGTCGAACCAGATTGCGTTCCCCCAGCTCTTGTGCATCTCCCGGCCGTCCTCGGCGAGTACGGTTCCATGTCCCAGGCAGACCTTGAACGGGGTCGTTCTCTCCAGTATGGTGCTCATGGCGAGCATGGAGTAGAACCAGTTCCTGAACTGCCCGATGTAGCACTCGGTGATGAAATCAGCGGGGAACCACTTCTTCCAGTAATCTTTATCAGTCCTATACTCCAATGTCGAATAGGCGACGATGCCAGCGTCCAACCAAGGGTTCCCTACGTCGGGTATGCGCGAAGCAACGCCACCGCACTTTCCACATCTGATCTTAACTGCGTCGATGTGGGGCTTGTGAGGGCTGTGCCCCTCGAAGACTTCCCATCCCTCGATGGCTTTATCTCTGAGCTCCTCCTTGCTACCTATGACGTCAAACCAACCGCAGTCCGAGCAGACCCAGATGGGAAGGGCGAGGCCGGAATACCTCTTCTTGGAGATCATCCAGTCGTCCATGTTCCTGAGCCAGTCGAGCTCACGGGCTAAGCCGAACTCTGGTATCCACTGTGCCTCAGAGGCGGAGTCCATTATCTGGTAGCGGAGGCTTCTCAGTTTCTCCTCCTCACTGACCACCTCAAGGGGTTTGTCGAGCTTCTCCCCCATGTTGATGAACCATTCCTCCACGTGGCGGAAGACGAGTTCGCTCCCACATCTCCAGCAGACTGGATACCTGTGAGTGTAGCTCTGGGTCCTGAACAGCAGCGCCTTCTCCCTGAGGTCATCGAATATCGTCTCAGACGAGTCATAGACATGGGTTCCGGAGAGCCATCCCAGCTCAGCTATGAAGACACCATATTCATCTAATGGGGCTACGACGGGCAACCCGTGCTCCGTTCCCAGCTCGAAGTCCTCTTTCCCGGCCCCGGGGGCTATATGTACCAGGCCTGTTCCCTCGGCCTCCCCCACCTCGCTCCAGAAGATGACCCTGTGGGCCCCGGGTGCGCCTAGCCTTCTAGGTAATTCAAGCTCGTCATATGGACCGTCGTAGCTCCAGCCCTCCATCTGGGTTCCAAGGAGTTCTTCGAGGACTTTGTATCCTCCATTGGGGAAGACGCTGCCGAGAGTTCCTTTGGAGAGGTAATATGCCTCTCCCTCGTACTCCACCTTCACATATTCAAGTTCAGGATGAACGGCCACCGCTACGTTGGATGTGAGGGTCCAAGGCGTGGTGGTCCAGATTAAGAGCGAACCCTCTCGCTCCCTTAGGGGAAACCTGACGTAGACGCTGGTGTGCGTCAGCTCCTTGTAGCCCTCCGTGACTATCTCATGCTGGCTGATCCCCGTGCTGCATCGTGGGCACCAGGGCATGGAGTCGAATCCCTTGTATATCCAGCCCCTCTCGTGGAGGCTCTTGAGGACTGCCCAGATCATATAGTTGTTCTCATCGGAGAATGTGAAGTAGCTCCCCCCTATCTCCCTGGATCCTAGCTTACCTACGAGTTCCTCTGCTGTACCAGTCACGGGGCCGTATGTCCCCACATATGTTATCTCGACCATTGGGCGCTCCATGGCCTTCTCCAACTTGCGGAGCTCATCAGGGGAGTTCCAATCGTTCCACATCCCGAGTCGGATAGACTGCTCAGTCTGGATGGCCGAATACTCTAACACCCTCTGCTTGCACTTCCTCACGAACTCGGCCACGCCGTACCCCTCAATATCCCTCTTGGACGTGAAACCGAGCTCTTTCTCCACCTCGACTTCTATCCAGAGCCCCTGACAGTCAAACCCATTCTGGTTTCGGACGTTGTACCCCTTCATGGACTTATACCTAGCCCAGAGGTCCTTGTACGTCCTACCCCATGCGTGATGTACCCCCATAGGATTGTTCGCGGTGATGGGCCCGTCAATGAAGGTCCAGCCAGGTAGATCCTTCGTTAGCTCGACGCGCTTCTCGAAGGCCTTGGTCTTCTCCCAGAATTCGAGTATCTCGTGTTCAAGCTTGGCGAAGTCGGATTTTGTGTCTATCTGCTCGTAGTTCATGAGTTTCCCTCTATGAATTTCTGTAAGGCGCAACGGAGATAGTCATAAGTGGCCGTAAGATATAAAAGGCTAGATTTTACGGTCACCGGACACCGATGGCACCAGAGATACGGGTATAGTTTGCAAATAAAAAAGTATAGGTGAAAACATTCATGTTTAGTTAATGCATCCTAAAACAACAGAGACTCTCGAGGTTTTTTCAGAAAGTAGACCTTCACCTAGTTTTACCTAGGTTTCCAGAGTACATGAAAAAATGTGTGGTTTATTGTGTTGTTGCGATGTCGTCGACGTCCAGCAGCAGCTGGGCGCCATCAAAGTAGCTAAGCACGCCCTGCCCCTTCTCCGTCAAACCATACCGCCTACGACTACGACGCTCCCCAGCCACCACAAACACCTCAAGCAAACCCT
>JAUWDP010000365.1 GCA_030608725.1 Candidatus Bathyarchaeota archaeon | reverse complement strand
GCCGAAGAAGCCAAGGATACAGAGGGCACCGGTGAGGGGCATCTGGGTGATCAATCCACCAAGCTCTTTGATGCTCCGAGTCCCGGCTTGGACGATGAGAATACCGGCGACAGAGACGAGGACGCCCTTCGCAAGGCCATGGCTGACATAGTGGAAGATGGCCCCGGAGAGGCCATAGGATGTGGCACTGCTGAGTCCGAGGAAGATATAACCCATCTGGCTTACGCTCGAATATGCAAGGAGCCTCTTTATATCGTCCTGAGCCAGAGCCATGAGGCCCCCATAAACCATAGTGAGGAGGGCCCATAGTGAAAACACCAATTTAAAATGGCTGAAGACCTCGGGCATCGGGATGACAACGAGCCTTATAGCCGCGTAGGCACCAATCCCTATCATCGCCGGACTCAGGAGAGCGCTTATCGGAGTCGGGGCCTCGGCGTGGGCGTAGGGGAGCCAGATGTGGAGGCCGAACACCGCCATTTTCGTGAAGAATCCGATTAGGATTGCGATGGCTATCCAGCCTGCGAAGGGACTGCCGACGACACCGCTGAGGGCCGAGATCTCGAAGCTCCCGGTGATCCAGTAGCTGCTGAGGAGGCCGGCCAACATTATCACGGCGCCGACGTGGGTCCACATGAAGTACATCATGCCGATACGCTCCCTCTCGCCGTAGCCGTAGTTGTTGATGAGGACCCAGCTCGGCACAAGCATGAGTTCGTAGAACAGGTAGAACTGGATCATGTTCGTCGTTAAGACGGTGCCGAGCATGCCGATGGCGTATAGCAGGTAGAAGGTGTAGTAGGAGGCGTAGGCCGAGTTGGGGGTCGGGACGCCAGTGTGGTGCTCCTCCTCGTGGAACATGTGCTCCATATACCGCACCGAGTAGATGCAGATCAAGAGGCTGAGGAGGTTTACCGTGAGCAGCATCCAAATGCTCAAGCCGTCGGCAAGCAGACCGAAGGTCAGCCCCGCTGCCGGGGCCCACGCATAGCTCTCGCCATAGGATCCACTTCCATGTATCTCGAAGGCTACGCTGGACGCCAGTAGCAGGGACACCAATAATGGAAGGGCGGCGAAGTATCCCACGTTTTTACCCATCTGCTTACCCAGGAAGTAGACGATGGGAGTGGATATTAGTGGTACCAAAAGCACCAGAGCCAGAGAGTATGGCATTACCAATTCACACGCCTCCATACTGCATATACACGAAGCCTATGATTAGAGCTAGGAATATTATGACCATGTAGATGATGTTGTAAGACAGGACACCTGTCTGGAGCTTCTTGACCCGGTTGTGGAGCCCTGTCATCGCCGCCGGGACCCCGACGTTCAACCCCTCATCGACGACCTCGGTCTCCAAGTCCTTGAACAAGACCCTGCTGCCTTCCACAAACACATACGGTATGCCCCTGTTAATGAGGGGGTCGTAGACCTTATCCTGGAAAACGGAGAGTGCCTTCCCAAAGGCGACAGCAGCCCCGCTGACAAATCCAGAGATCTTGTCGAAGAACAAGCTCTCCAAAGTGGCGAACATCGCCCGCGCGAAGTCGATGAGGCCGTAGACGAATACCTTGTAGTAGGTGGAGTTCATGTACCACCGGTTGAAGAGGAAGGTGTGGATGGGCTTGAGTATGGGATTGCCAGAGACGAACACCCAGGAGTCCACCTTCCTAGAGAGATAGAAGAGCCAGCCTAGGACTCCGCCTATCAGG